>JAPYPO010000800.1 GCA_029937645.1 Candidatus Hydrogenedentota bacterium | reverse complement strand
CTCCAATTATTTTCAGAATGACTCGCCCAAAAACGCGGGCAGGGCCACATCAAGTTACGTAAACACAGTAGGGGCTTCGAACGCCATGCCCACTGCGGTTCAGAACATAGGTGTGATCGGCTGGGAGCCTAGTTAGTTACTGTTTCGGACAGCAATAATGGGAGGGTGAGTACGCTCACCCTCCCAAAGGAAACTCATTCTGGTTCTTCCGCAACAGGAACTAGTTAGTTCCTTCTACGCCGCGCAGCCGACGCGCCCAGCGCCGCGATAGCGCCTGCCGCGAGGCCCAATCCGAGAAGGCCAACTGTCGGCATGGGAATCCCTATTAAGTACGCCTGACTTTGTCCCTCGACAGCCGCTGCGGCGTCGTCAGAGGCCGCTATATTGTGGCTACCTGAGAGGGCCAAACGAAGGAAGCCTTCCGTGCCCGATACGTTTGCAGAACGCACCGTAAATACACCTAGGGTCCCGGGGAGATCGACGGTGGGGGCATCGGCTTCGACATCACCCGTCTTCTCGACTACAAAATCGGCATCGTCTACATTTACGACATCTTCGCCAAAATCGACGGACCACACCGCCTCATTCGAGGTGAAGGGCTCTTCAGGACCTGTAGTGGTGGTGATAGACGCGGTCGGAACTGCCGGAGCACCAATATCGACGGTGAGGCGCGGGAGCATCGTTATGTCGCTACTTTGGGCTGTATTGTTCATGACATGTATCGCCAGCACGTTTGTACCGTCAACAAGCGTGGAGATAAAGGCGTCGAGAGAAATCGGATCTTCCAATACGCCCGACCCAGTGTCTCCCGAAGTACCAGCAAAGAAGGTAGTGGAAACCGTGTTCCACACTACCGGATCTACTTCCGCACCAAGATTTTCTCGATGGACCTCGGTGCCATTTATGTAGAGGACATAGCCGTCGTCATAAGCGACCTCGAAGCGCATTCCCTCGATACGGCTTGCGTCATCAATGGTGAATTCGGTTCGCGTATAAACGCCGAAAGTATCGTCGTCGTCGGGTAATTCGGTGGTATCATCGCCGTCGCCGAATCCGACGCCGTGCTGCCCTGCCGCCCAATTGGCCGAGCCATTGTCGGCATCCCCTTTGCCGTTGTCTTGACTTAGGTCGTACACCGTCGCCGTCCACCCGGTGGGGTTGCCGCTATTGGGAAGGTCTTCGAGTGGCTCGATGTACATCGTGGCCGAGTCCACATCTACCACTACTACGTTTTCTTCCGCGCCACCTCCACCTCCTGGCGGCGGCTGGTTCACGTCAGGGACGTTATCGCCAGACAATTCAATTAGAGAGACTGTCATGGAA
>JAPYPO010000252.1 GCA_029937645.1 Candidatus Hydrogenedentota bacterium | reverse complement strand
GGTTTCGTCCCGCCACTGGAGCGATCTCCCTGAACGCCGGGATCGCTTTGGATAATTTTCAATTCGACGGTGTTGGGCAGGTTGAGGCTGAGGATCTCGCTGCCGTTAAAGAGCAGGCCGATCTCCTCATTCTCTTTGAGCCAATCCTTTTTGTCGCCGACGACTTCACTGCTCACGGCCAACTGTTCGTAGTCTTCTTGATTCATAAAGTGGAAGAGGTCGCCATCGGTATAGAGGTACTGATAGCGATGTTCTTCGAGGCGGACTTCTTCCATCTTTTCGCCCGAGCGGAATGTCTTTTCGAGCACGCGTCCGGTCAAGACGTTTTTCAGCTTGGTGCGAACAAAGGCCCCGCCTTTTCCTGGTTTAACATGCTGGAACTCAACAAGTTCCATCAGGTTATTAGAAATTACTATCGTCATTCCGTTTCGGAAATCAGCTGTCGATATCATCCTGAAAGTACCTTCAATTCCTTTGGCGACGTTGTCAATACATCGCATCCGGATTCGGTCACGATTACCAGGTCTTCGATCCGGACTCCGCCCTTTCCGGGGAGGTAAATCCCGGGTTCGACCGTCACAACCATACCGGGGGCAAGGCGTTCGCTGCTCCGGAAACTGACCCGAGGGCCCTCGTGAATTTCTATCCCCACGCCGTGGCCGAGGCCATGGCCGAAATACTCGCCGTATCCACCGTCTTTGATGATGGTACGGGCGACCGCGTCCACATCGCGGCATATCGCGCCGGGCTTGACCGCTTCGAGGGCGGCCAACTGGGCCGTGCGCGTCAGGTCGTAAATCTCTTCAAACCAAGAACCAGGAATGCTACCGTATACAAAGGTTCGAGTCAAGTCTGAACAGTATCCTTCGCGGCGGCACCCGAAATCGAGCAGAACGATATCGCCGTCTTTCAGGGTGGTATCGCCGGGTTCTCCGTGTGGCAGGCTTGACCGTGGGCCGAAGAGGGCGATTGTTCCGAAGGATGGCCCAGATGCGCCCCGTTTTCGAAACTCGAATTCAAAGGTTGCCGCGACCTCGCGCTCGGTAATGCCGGCCTTCAGCGTCGGAACGACATCCAGCATGACCCCTTCGGCAAGTGCTGAGGCTTGGCGAATCGCATTGAGTTCCTCCGCCGACTTCACCAAGCGCATCTCGGCAATCAGGGTCCGGTCCGGCGCGAATTCGCCTTTGAAGGCGGAGGTGATTCGGGCATGTTCGTCTACGGTGAGGCCGCCCGGATCGAAGGCCACCCGCTTTGCGCCGAGGTCGTTTAGGCGTTCCCCGCAACGCGTCAAGAGGTCGCCCTTCATCTCCTCGATGGCATAGCCCTTTACTTGCTCCCGGGCCTGTTCCGTATAGCGGGAATCCGTCAAGAACACGGCTTCGTCTCGCGTAATCACGACGCCAGCCGATCTTTCGCCGAAATCGGTCAGGAATCCACTAAGGTATTGATTGGCGGGGGGCAGGACGCTGAAGAAGGCGTCGCACCCGAGTTGTTCGAAGCCCTTGCGAAGTCTATCTATTCTTGATTCCATTACTTATCGTCCAAAGACAGCGCGGCTAAGAGCGCCAGCCGGTAGCCTTCGACGCCAAAACCGGTGACCTGTCCCACGGCCACGGGCGAGATTAAGGAATGATGTCTGAATTCTTCGCGCGCATAGATGTTCGATAGGTGTACTTCTATGGTCGGGGTTCCGACTGCGCTGATCGCGTCGCGTAGGGCGATGCTTGTGTGGGTGTATGCGGCTGGATTGATAATCACCGCGTCCGCCCAAGATGCCGCCTCCTGAATTGCGGAAACGAGTTCGCCTTCGGAGTTCGACTGGAGTGTTTTCAATTCGACGCCGCGCGCCTTGGCTTCCTCTTCGAGCATGGCGTTGATGGATTCGAGTGTGGCCGCGCCGTAGACCTCCGGCTCTCGGGTGCCGAGTAGGTTTAAGTTGGGTCCGTGTAGTACGAAGATTTTCATGGTGACTCCCCGGTTTAGTTTGGCGCGGGTTCTGGGCTAGTGATCGGCAGCACGCCGCCGTTGGTTAGCCGGGCGGATTCTGCGAGGGCCACGAGGCCTTCGGACAGCAGGTTGTCCCGTTCCGCGAGCATGCGCTCCGCCTGATCCGTTAGGCCCGCTTCGGCGTAGACGCGGAAGAAGCGCATGTAGGCATCTGACATCTGGAGGAGATTTCGGCCCAACTGGTTCCACTCGGCATCGGAACTGGGATGGAGATCGCGGGCGATCCGAAATTCCTGAATTGCTCGGCGATAGTATTCGAGCTGAGACTCCCCGAATTCAATGGCGCTCCCCTGCCCGATGTAGGAATCTCCGAGCCAGCGACGAGCATGGGGCTGTTGGGGACTGCGCTCGACGCCCTCCTCGGCCCAGTGCACGGACCCAAGGGTGTATCGCCGCTGATCTTCGGGGTTCGTGGCGTTCTGCTGCAGGGTTCTATACCAGTCCGAAATGGAGAGGGCATGCTCGGAAATATAGGGGTAGATCGTATCGGTAATTTCCATGGTTTCGATCCACGCCTCGCTTTGCTCCATCGCCGCTTCGCGCGCTTTCTGGGGATCCGTAATGAAGAGCACGGCGTCGAATGGAATCGCTTCGGTCAGCGCTACTTGGCGATAGGACTCACCCCCGTCGGGGACCAATATTTTTCCGAAGCTGCGCATGAGGGCGATGTCGGGAATCAGTGGCACCACCGACGTGACTGCGATGGGACGCAATTGCTGCTTCGCGGCCATTCGTTGGGGAATCTCATTGAGGAAGAAATCGCGTATGAGCATGCGCCGTCGCGCGGCGGATTGGTCGTCGATTTCCCGTATTCGGTTGAAGGTGTTGCCACTCGCGCGGGCGAAGTCGATGAAGAACACCCGGGTGGAGGTCCCCATGAGCAACGCCACGAGAATCAATGCGGGCAGGGCGATCAGCTGGCGTTTCCAGAGTTTATTCTTGTCGTCGGCCTTTTGTGTGTCGCGGGCCATTTGTGTGTGGCCGGTGTAGGCCCTGGCGAAGAACACACCGGCCACAAAGAATTCGATCGCTGTCAAGCTGGGGTTGTAGAAATTGAAATCGACGAGCGCGTGGATGAGGAAGGCCAGCGTGCCGCCGTAGAGCCCACAGAGGAGCCAGCGCTCGTTTGGGTCATTCTCGCGGACGATGCGGCGCGCGCCCCATAGGGCAAAGTATCCCCAGAACAGGCAAAAGGCTAGGATTCCGAAGACGCCGGTCTCGCAAAATATTTGGAGGTAGTCGTTATGGGCTGCTTGTACGTTTCCCGCGCCGAGGTATTGATATCGTGGGTAGACGGTTCCAAAGTTTCCCAGGCCAACGCCAGTCCAGAAATTATCTCGAATCATCAGGAGCGCGACTTTCCAATAGGTCACGCGTACGTTCAACGTGCGGGTGTCGCCGAGATCGCTGGCTGAGAGGTCGATTTTTCCGACAGCCCCAGGGTTGGACGGTGACGCGACTGTTGGGGGCGCCGTCGTTCCATTGACCGATTCTTGTGCGAATCCTGTTTCACCCGCGACGAGTGCGGCCACGATGAGTAGGGGCGTCGTGGCCGTGAGGGCTTTGGCAAAGGCCGGCCCCATTTTTGAGCCCCATCGGTAGAGGATAGTACAGACGACGACAGCGCCGACCAGGGCTATCATTCCGCCGCGGCTGAAGCTGAGCCACAGGGCAAACAGGGAGCAGGCCAGGGTAAGGAGAAGCACACACACGTTGACCCGCGAGCGAAGCCACGAATAGCCGAGCCTTGTCGTAGCCAGCGCGCTAAGGGTTGCGATGAGCAGTGGCGTGATGATTACTATGGCGGCACCTAGAATCATGAACTGGGTGTCGGTCATTGATTGAAAGAGAATGGCGGCGGGTTTTAGCAGGAACATGATGCCGGCGAGACAGGAAACGAGCCACGCGAACGCGCCGACGGCGAATGGCGTTGGGCTATCGCCGGGAGTGGCGGCGGGCTGTTGGCGCCACGCGGCGAGGGCGGGTTTTAAGAGGCCCACGGTACACCCTAGGGCCATGATGAGGTAGGCGCCCAGCGCGTTGGGAAAGAGGTGATTCCCGAAGGCCCGGTTTACTTCAAGCCGGTACCTCAACTCGGCACTCATTTCCGTCCCCTCCGTCCCGAAAAATTGTTGCAGAACAGCCGGGTCTTCGACCGATTTGCGCATGAGGGGTAGCATGTATTGAAAATGGAACAAGGCGTACATGGCGTTGACGAGGGAGGTGGCGATGAAGGCCCCGAGCACAAGGCCAATGGCCGCGCGTGTGCGTAGGCAATTGAGGCAGAGGAAAAAAAGCAGCGCGTGGCCGGACCAGAAGAGCATGTAGCGGTAGGTCTTGTCGAGCTGAACCGTGCCGAGTCCGGTGAGGAGCACGACGAATAGGAATAGCAGGAGGAGCGACATCGGCGTGACGCCGCGGATCGTTTGACCGCGCATGAGTTGGCGTGCTCCCCACAGTGCGGTGAGGCCGATGAGGAACCAGAGGTAGTAGAGGTTGAAGGAGAAGTAGGTGAGGCCATCGGCCCACGGCCGCGCGAAGATAAACACGGCGATGCCCAGCGCCAGGGGCTCTTGGCGAATGGCCCGGAGTAGGCTCGGGTCTTCCGAATCGGCTTGGGGTTTATCGACGGCTTCAGTGGGCGGAGCAATCTTCGCCGCCTGCGCCGCGTTTCTCCGCTTCTTGTTTTTTGATTTAGTCACGGTCGTTTTCCCCAGAATTTCGCCCCGCATTCATCAGGAGAACGATTAGAAGAAATACGCCCGCCGTTTGCGCCAGGATGATAACGGTACCAAGCCTGTCCACTCGGGACAACATCGCGCCGCCGAGTCCGGTCACCGCCGCCACGAGGAAGATAAAATCGACGGCTTTCCGCGGTTCCATACCCAGTTCAACGAGGCGGTGTGAAAAGTGGCGTTTGTCGCCTTTCATGATGGATTCGCCGCTGCGCCAGCGTATGTAAATGACACTTAAGGTGTCGAAAAGGGGAACACACAGGGCCAAGAGCGGCGCGGCGACGGCAATGCGCGAAGCGTCGCTGCCACTAAAGAAGGTGCCGAGAACGGCAACGGTCGCCAGGATGTAGCCGCTGAACATGGAGCCTGCATCGCCCATGAAAATCTTGGCGGGGCTAAAATTGTGGAACAGAAATCCGGCCATGGATCCGGCGAAGACCATGAGCATGACGCATACAAAATATTGTTCCCCCGGTAAGAGGCAAATGAAGAATGACAGGGCCGCGATGCAGGAAACGCCCGCGCATAGGCCGTCCATGTTATCGAGGAAATTGAGGGAATTGGTCATCAAGACGATCCAGAACATGGTGCCCGCGCCCGAGATACCGATACTGAGAATGTGGCGCGTACCCTCGGACAGTGAATCGAAAATTGGAAGCGCGTCCAGTCCCGTTGAAATGAATAAATCGAGGCGGACCCCGCATAGAACGAGCACGAGCGCCGCTGCGATTTGGCCGACAAGCTTGACCTCGGGGCTCAGGGCTTTTATGTCGTCCACCACGCCCAGGATGAAGATAATCAGACCGCCCGCGAAAATACCGCAGAGTTTGCGCTGGTTGTCTTCGCCCAAGTAACCGAGCACATGGGTGGTTATCCATTCGATGCCAAATCGTTCGGATAGGAGGAGGAGAGTAAGATTGACGAGAATTACGCCGTTGAACGTGGCGAAAATGGCGATGCCGCCCAGTAACGGGACTGGCGCGGTGTGCATTTTTCGGTGGCCGGGGTTATCGAGAATGTTCCAGCGGATCGCAAGTCGGCGCACGAGTTCGGTGAGGATGATGGCGAGGACGAAGGACTCGATGAGGGCCACGGCGAATATGAGGTACCAGTTTAACTGCATCCGAGTACTTCCTGGTAGAGAGCAAATTCCTGTTCGGCCACTTTCTCGGCGATGAATTCTTTGAGCACCCGTTCGCGGGCTTGCCGGCCGAGGCGGAGCGCGAGGCTTGGGTCGGCAAGCAGGCGATTGATTGCTTCGGCGAGGGCGTCGGGGTTTCGGGGCTCAACGTTGAGGCCGGTGACGCCGTCCAAGTTGGCGAATTCGACTCCGGTACCCAGCGTGGTCGCAACGACCGGCTTGCCGCAGACTTGGGCCTCGAGAATGGATATGCCGAAGGCTTCGCTGCGCTCGACGGAGGGGAAGGCGAATACGGAACAGGCGTGCAGGTGCGTGACCAAATCGTCGTGACTTAGCTCGCCGGT
>JAPYPO010000251.1 GCA_029937645.1 Candidatus Hydrogenedentota bacterium | reverse complement strand
CCGTCTTCATATTCAACGGGACGACTAGACTTTTCACGAGCTAACACCTTGAAATAAACGGGGCAGAGTTCTGCAAAGGATATCAAACGTCCGCATTTCCAGTCAAACCCGTGTCGATCTGCGATTTTCCGGTGAAAACATACCTAAACGCGGCTCTCCCCCGCACCGATGCGTAATTAATTTCTGTTGCGGAAAGGGCTGCTGGCGTCAGAAAAAGGCACCTACGCCGTCATCCTGAGCGAACGGCTTTATGATTCTGGAATTGTGTTCATTCCGAAACAGAAATGAATTAGGCAGTCACAAAGAGCTTTGACAGGATAACAGGATGTACAGGATTAGGCATCCCGGCGGGCGAAGCGCCATCCTGTACATCCTGTACATCCTGTCATCCTGTCAAAAAAGAAACGCGGAAACAAGAAACTACCCCTTTGCTCAGGATGAAAAACGGCTCTGTGATTCTAGAATTGAGTTCTTTCCGAAACAGAAACTAGTCATAAGGCGATTGCGGGATCCCAAATTACTCCCTACCGGATCACCCGTTCGCGCATACGGTCGTAGGCGACCCAGAATCTCCGCAGACGGTCAAGCGTTTCCTCTTGCACGATTTCGGATGAGTAGGCCGCCCGGACGTATAGCTCGGTGAGTTCTTGGGCCTCCTCCTGAATACCGCTCATGGTTTTGGGGAAGGCCGCAATAAATTCGTAGGGCGTTTGATCAGCATCTCGAGGCACGCCCATGTCATACGCGAGCGCGCACAGCGCCGTATAACTCGATTCGACGAATGAGCGCACATCCGCGCCGCTGCCCGCCCCTTCGCCGTGCATCGGGTTTTGGATTCGCGCGGCGGCGGATAGGCTTCTCTGAATCCTGGGCCGTGCCCGGAGTGTCGGAAGGCTCGGCACGCGGACTATCTTCTTCAACAAGGCGTCCATCCGGTCAAAGATTCGGATGATAAACCGCGGGTACCGCCGCCTCGACCGGCCCACCGAAACCGCGACGGCCCCCACAGCCCGTAGCACGCCATACAAAAGAAAGAGACCGAATAACCCGAGCACGACTTTTCCCGCCACGTCCAGAAATTTCGTTTGCTGCAAGCGTTCAACCGCCGTGCCCGTCGTAGACTGGATCGTTACGACCGTTCCTCGCGTATAGGGGCCTACTTCATGTTCTACGATAGCCATCCTCGGCATGGACGGCTGAGGTAATTCAAGGGCACCGATCATAACGAACGCAATCATAATGGAACCGAAGCCCAACCAAAAGACGCCAATAGACGCAGGGAAATGGACACGGCGCGCGCGAAAATACTGGCGCAGTCCCCCCAGGCTCGTAAGCATCAGTAGCGACAACGCGCAGAGGGTGTATACCCCGACATAGGCATGGCCCGACATAATCCAGGTGTTGCCCCCCTGCATGAGTACGGGCAGCCCGAGGGCAAAGATAATCATGACCGGTACCGAGAAATAGAAAATAGAGACTCCGGGGTGACGTTTGGCGAGGCGTTTGTTCGTGGCGGAGGGGGCTGGCGCGGTGGTGGTGGTTTCGGGCGGTTTCCAATCATGGGGATCGACCGCCTCAATTTCCATGGGCTCGAGTACATTGCTAGGGTTCCAGCGGCGCGATAACGAAGTTTCTTTGGGCTTCTCCTTCACCGCTCGTTGGAAACTGCGCAGCGTCCCCCTGAGGATGCCGACATCCCCCGCGACTTGGTTCTCGTCAACGCAACACTCGTGCATGAGCCGGTTCGTAAGCCACCAGAGAAACCCAATCACGACCAGGTTGAAGAGGGCGGCTACCAGGCCGTTGTTGATAATCGAAACCCCGGCCGTACTATCGCCAAGAATGGCCATCGATCCAAAAAATACAACACCACCGAAGGCGGCCACCCAAATAATGGACTCATCCGCGCCATCCCTTGCGATGATGCGATTCAGTCCCACAACCCCCAGGACCACGCACGCCGCGAGCACGGCGACGCTTACCGCGTTGGCATCGGAGAAAATCGTCCGAACGCTGACGAGAAAAAAGACAACGGCCCACACCATAAAGAGAATCATGAAGGGCGTGAAGAAATCGATGAGATGGTCGGTCGTGCTGCGGTTTTGCCACCGCCGCGAGGGCTGGGACAACTGGGCCTTGAGGACGTGAAAGTCCGTCTCGACTTTCGATTCCTTTTGCGGTGCATCCTTCAGAAGATCTTGCGCGGAGTCCTGCTCTTGGAATTCCCGTTGGAGCGCGTGGAAATCGGTGTTCGGTTTTTCCGGGGGCATAAGCGCCCTCCCGCGTACATCAACTCAAAGATACAGGACTTATCAAAGATACAAGGCTTGCCGAATTTTTTGGGAGAACGTGCTTGGCTCGAAAGGCTTTGTGATGTAATTGTCGGCACCGGCGTCAAACGCTTGGATCACATTACTTTCATCCGTTTCGCTGGTCACCATGATGATGGCCGTGGCCACTTCCCGGTCGCGCAAGGCGCGAACGACGTCGATTCCGTTCATCTTCGGCATATTCCAATCGAGCAGGATGAGGTCATAGTCGTTCGCGATAGCGGCTTCGAGCGCGGCCGCGCCGTCCGAAGCTTCCTCCACTTCTTTGACGCTGCACCGATCCTTAAGCAATCCCGCCAATAATTTACGCATGACTCCAGAATCATCCGCGACGAGCACTTTTCCCGCTTCAAGCAGATTTCCCCGGTCACGCGCCCGCATCAGTACATGTTGGATCTTTTTCGCCAACAAGGACGAGCCAAAAGGCTTCACGATATAGTCGTTCGCGCCGGCATCGAATGCCTGAACGACACGCTCCCGTTCTTTTTCACTGGTGACCATAATCACCGGGGTCTTGATGCCGAGCGAGCGAATTTCCCGGAGCGCGTCAATTCCAAACAGCCTTGGCATATTCCAATCGAGAAGGATGAGATCAAATTCTTGCTTGCCCGCGATTTCAATCGCTTGAACGCCGTCCTCTGCTTCGACGTGATCGTTGAATCCACAGTCGTGTTGCAAAATACCCCAGATGACCCTAGGCACCACGGCGGAATCGTCGACAACAAGTGCTTTCATAGATGCTCCTGACAACGTTCAATACGTAGGTTTACCCTACTCCTCTATTGCCCAATCCGTGCGGGCGATAGCTCGTGTAGATGGCGCTCGTGCTCGATGTGAAACACATGGATATTGTGCGGCGCAAGCAACCCAGCGGCCTCGTCATATCCCTTCGGGTCCTTGATTAAAAACACCGACACCGCAAAACCAGACGCCTTCATCTCCGCCAATAACAGCGCGAAACGCGGCGTAACTTGAGGCACAACAGGTAAGATCGCCGCATCCCGTGGAAGCCCATGAAATTGCGTAAAGAGCAGCCGCTCCACATCAAGCCCTTCGCCGGGCACAACGCGCGCGAGATTCTCGGCAATCGTGCGCGCTTGGATAGATGATTTTGCCGTGGGGACCACCAGGGGCCAGATGGCGTCCGAGATGCCGTCGCTTTCCACGCTGTCCTCCAACTCTTGCCGGGATAGAGCGCCCTGGCTATCCGCCTCATACTTCGCGACCTCGGCGGCGTCGAAGGCGTTGGTCAACATGCCCACCTGCTCGCCCGAAGCTTGCAGAAGATATGCGATAGACGCCGTTACCGTAATCGCGAGTTCCATACGCTCCTCCGCGCCCTCCGGCGCGTAACTGTTCGCGTGAAGATCGAGCAGTAACGTGCCTCCGATCACGGTCGCCGGTTCGTAGGTCTTCGTATAGAGATCACCCGTACGCGCTGAGGCCTTCCAGTGAATGCGATTCAGCGGATCGCCCGGTTGGTATTCCCGGATGCCGGCAAGCCGCGACGGATCTTCGTAAATGCGGCTCGCGATGCGCACCGGGCCTTGGGGACGTCGCGCGGAAAGCGTAAACGTTTCGATGTAGGCTATATTCGGAAGCACGGAGATATAGTCCTGTTGCTGCCCCGTCTTGAAGCGTTTCTGGAGCCCAAACAGATCGCCCGTCTCCATCATGAGCGGCCCAATCCGGTGGTAGCCCCGTCGCGGGCACGTCAGTCGATAATTCAAATGAATCGACTGCCCCGGCATGAGAACCGCCAAGCGTGAGTTGTCACCCACCCTCGGGAAATCGCGCGGGTGGAAATCCTCGACAAAGATCCAGGGAATGGGCCAGCCCCGCGTATTCTCGATGGTGACATCGACTTCGGTTTCTTCGCCCTGTCTCAGGACATCGCGCGAAATCGAACGACTGCACTCAAGCCCAGATAGCCAGAGCAGGGAGGATACATTCGCCACGCCCACCAACAACAAGAAGGCGTAAATGGAGTACGCGGCGTATGGACTTCTAAACAGAAAGGCCAGCCCAATAATGGCGACCGGTATTAGAAACCAAAAGATATTCTTCATAGATATTCGGTGAACTCCAAGCAAATGCGCCCACGCCAACCATTATGCAATTCGCGGGACGCTATGGCAAGGTTGCGGAGTATCCGGACCCAAACCGTGAGAATATGACAAATGGTGCGGCCATAGTGGAAAACAACAGGTCGGTGGCTGCACAATGCTACAAACCCATGGGCGGCAGGCGCAAAGGCGCTGTGGGAAATGGGCGCTATGGGAAATCTCGACTTAAACTCGATCGACAACAGCCCGTGCTTGTGGCGGGCACTTCATGGAGGCCTTCCAGATGGAAAGAATGAACCGCAGGGTTTTCGGTCGCGCGGCAGGGCTGAGTACCGCCCTATGCTGGGCTTTGATGGGCGCGGCGGCAGCGGCACCGGAGCAGCCGCCCAATATCGTGGTTATCTTCCTGGATGACTCAGGGTGGAGTGATTTTGAGCCTTTTGGAAGTCCGGGCTACGCGACCCCAAATGTCGAGAAGTTGGCCAAGGAGGGACGCCGCTTCGACAACTTTTACGTACCCCAAGCCATTTGTTCGGCGTCGCGGGCGGCGCTTCTGACGGGGTGTTACCCAGGGCGAACGAAAGTCTTCGGGGCGCATAGGCCTCGGCAGCGTGGGCTTTCGCCGAAGTTTGCGACGGTGGCGGAGGTCTTGAAAACACAGGGCTACACAACGGGCGCGTTCGGCAAGTGGCACTGCGGGGACCAGCCTGATACGCGGCCGCCGGCACGGGGCTTTGACGAATCCTCCGGCCTGATGTATTCGAATGACATGTGGCGGTTTGGTCGTTCCCCGGGCGCGGCTGAGCGGTATGCCGAGTTCCCTCTTCAGTTCTGGAAAAACGGAGAAATTACAATTGAGGATGTAACACCCGATCACCAGCGGATGCTGACGACCTGGTATGCCGAGCATGCCGTCGATTTCATTCAGCGCAACAAGGACGAACCCTTCTTCCTTTACGTGCCGCACACGATGCCCCATGTGCCGCTCTATTGCAGTGAGAAATTCCTAGGCAAATCGGGGGCGGGTCTCTATGGGGACGTGATGATGGAAATCGATTGGTCCGTTGGCGAGATTACGGCGGCACTCAAGGAAAGCGGGGTCGAGGACAACACGCTCGTAATCTTTACATCGGATAACGGGCCGTGGCTAACGTACGGCGATCACGCGGGTAAGACACCCTGGCGCGAGGGCAAGCAAACCTCTTTCGACGGAGGGCTGCGCAACGCGTGCGTCATGAAGTTCCCCCGATCCATCGACGCTGGAACCACCTCGGCGCAAATAATTTCTTCCCTCGACTTTCTTCCAACATTTGCGCATTTGGCTGGGGCGGAGCTTCCCGGCAATCCCGTCGATGGCAAGAATGTGTGGAGCCTGATTACCGGCGAAACCGGGGCGAAAAACCCCCACGACTATTACCCGTTCTCGTGGGGCAACCAATTCCAGGGGGTGATCAGCGGCGACGGTCGCTGGAAGTTCCACCTGAAGCATGAGTACAGAACCGTCATTGAAGGGGGGAAGGACGGCCGCAGGGGAAAAATTGAGACAAAACTGATCGAGCAGTCACTCTTCGACCTACAGGCGGATCCCTACGAGAAGGTCAATGTGATTGAGCGGTATCCCAAGATCGCCGAGCAGCTTGAAGGCTACACCAAACGGCATAGGGAGCGATTCTTTTCGAAGTCTGGAAACTGATGATCCACTCAAACAATACCCCGCCCTGAGTAGAAGCACCTTGCCAACATCCGCCCGTGGAGCCCGCAGGGCCAAAAAGCAAAGTTCAACTATGGCTACAATTGGTCTGTCGCAACGTGATAATACGGATCCTCGATCACGTTAAT
>JAPYPO010000250.1 GCA_029937645.1 Candidatus Hydrogenedentota bacterium | reverse complement strand
TCTAGTGCATTGGTTCATAGTTGACCCGACTTATATTGTCATTGCGAGCGAAGCGAAGCAATCTCTTTTGGCAGGCAGACTTATGTTGAAGAGATTGCCGCGTCGCTCCCTGCGGTCGTTCCTCGCAATGACAGAAACGTGGTTTTTCTCAGCGAACATAAGTTGGGTCAAAAAAACCGAGGCCTGACGGTTTGGTTGTCGATACGCCAGACTAGGCTCGCTCAGCGCGCCACGGGCTCCCGTGCCGCATCGCGGATGTACTCTACCGCGTTGACGAACAGCCGCAGCCCGAGGGCATCGTCGCCCACGTCTTCCCGCGTCCAGCGCGGATGGTTCGTACGAACCAGAAAGGCTTCGGGGTGGGGCATTAGCCCGAACACACGCCCCGAGGGGTCGCAGATGCCCGCAATATCGTCAACGGAGCCGTTCGGATTGTAGGGGCGTCGGCCACCGCCGTCCGCATAGCGCAACGCCACTTGCCCGTTGCCCTGAAGTCGCGCGAGGGTCTCCGCGTCGCGGGGTACGAATTTTCCTTCTCCGTTGCGGACGGGCAATTCTAAGCGCCCCAGGCCTTTGGTCCACACACAACTCGAGTCCTCGTCCGCCTCAAGGTGAACCCATCGATTCTCGAATCGGTTGTGGTCGTTATGGGTCAGCGTGACCTCCTGTTCGAACGCGCCGTTAAACAGGGGTAGCAAACCCATTTTCACCATGACCTGAAACCCATTGCAAATCCCGATAGCCAATTTGCCGCTGCGGACGAATTTGAGCAGCACATCTCCCAATTGAAAGCGTAACCGGTTCGCGAAAATCCGGCCGGAGGCGACATCGTCCCCAAAGGAAAACCCACCGGGGATGGCCAGTATATCCATCGCGTTCAGGGTCTCCGGTCGCGCAATGAGGTCGTTGAGATGAACGCGGTGTGCGTCCGCGCCCGCACGGCGGAAGGCCAACTCGGTCTCCGCATCACAGTTGATTCCGAATCCCGTCAATACCAACGCGTGTACCGTCACAATCTGATTCCTTTTCGATGCGATTCTAAGTCTGTCGTCGCGAGTCAGAACTCGCAATGACAATTTAAGTCGAGTCAATTATGAACCAATACACCAGGAGGTGGCACCGGCTACCAGCGCAACGGCGCTTGCCACGCCTCTTTTAATTCGCCAATCGGCGACTCGATGCGGCAATCCCTCGGGCATGCCGCTTTGAACACCGGACTCTCGGTTACAATGCCGAGGCGATACACGGCGATCCCCCCCATCGCCCCTTCAAATTTGGCTACTTTCTCAGGTTGAATCGTCACGACCAAACGGCTCTGGCTTTCGCTGAAGAGGGCGACGACTGCGTCCTCGACGCCTAAGCTGGTCAAGTCAAGATCCATTCCAAAGCCACCGGCGAACGCAGACTCGGCCAGCGCAGCGCCGAGCCCGCCGTCGCTGCAATCATGACACGACACGACCAGGCCCTGGTCTATCGCGGCGGACAGTCGCTCATACCGATCCCGCGCCGAAGGTGCGTCTACCGTTGGCGCCGTCGAGCCAAGCTGCCCACGGAGCGCAAGATATTCGCTGCCCCCCAGTTCGTCCGCCGTATCCCCCAAGACGTACACCACATCGCCAGGCGCCTTCACATCCATGGAGACAGACTTGTTCACGTCCTCAAGCACCGCCGCGGCCGTGAACAACACCGTGGGCGGAATGCTGATTTTCGTTCCACCCATCTTGTAGTCGTTTTTCATGCTGTCTTTTCCGCTAATCAGGGGAATGTCGTAGGCGACGCAGACTTCGTGAAGCGCCTCGCAACAGCGGACCAATTGCGCAAGCTTATGCGCTCCATCCGGCGTCTTCTTGCTTTCGACGGGGTCCGGCCAGCAGAAATTATCGAGCCCCGCAATCGTTCCCATCTTCGCGCCCACGCACACCAGATTCCGCACCGCTTCGTCAATTGCGGCCGCCATCATCGAATACGCATCGAGGTCCGAATACTTCGGGCAGATGCCGCACGCGATCGCGATACCCCGATCCGAATCCGGGACGGGCCGAATCACCGCCGCGTCGCCCGGGCCGTCCTCGTTGACCCCTTGGAATTGCTTCAAGACGCTCTGGCCCAGCACCTCGTGGTCGTACATTTGGACAAAGGTTTCTTTACTGCATACGTTGTACGACCCGAGAACGGCTTTCAGGTCATCCGTAAGATCGGCGCCGCTCAAAACCGGTGGCTGCGATTCCGTCGTTGTGCTTGGCGGGTCCAACTTCGCCTTCAGCTCCATCGTCGGCACGCCTTCGTGGAGAAATTCCATCTCAAGAGCTGCGATGCGTTTCCCTTCGTAAAAACATTCGAGCCGGCCGCTATCGGTGAACTCGCCAACGACGGTCGCCTCCACGGCGTGGCGGTCGGCGAGCGCGAGTAGTTCTCCAATTTGTCCGGTCGAGACCGCCAGCGTCATCCGCTCTTGCGCTTCGGAAAGGAAAATCTCCCAGGGCGCCAACCCGGCATACTTGACGGGACACTTCTCCAAATCGACGCGGCAACCGCCTGAATCCCGAGCCATCTCGCCCACGCTCGACGACAATCCGCCTGCGCCGTTATCCGTCACACAGTCGAAGAGCCTGGCATCCCGCGCTTCCATGAGGAAATCCGCCACCTTTTTTTGCGTGATGGGATCGCCAATTTGCACGGCGGTAGCGGGCGAGCCCTCGTTTAATTCTTCCGAAGAAAAGGTCGCGCCATGGATTCCATCCTTCCCGATGCGCCCGCCCACCATGACGATGAGATGTCCCGGTTCGGCAGCCTTCACTTCGCTGGGCTTGCCGTTTACCTTGGCCGGAATGAGTCCGCCCGTGCCGCAGAAGACGAGAGGTTTGCCGAGAAAGCGGTCATGAAACACGAAGGCCCCATTCACATCGGGGATGCCGCTTTGGTTTCCACCGTCCATCACGCCCTGATGGACGCCCCGCAGAACGCGGCGGGGATGGAACAGACGCTCGGGAACCTCTCCATCGAAATCGGGGGGCGCAAAGCAGAACACATCCGTGTTGAAAATACAGCGGCAGCCCATTCCGGCACCGAGTATGTCGCGATTCACGCCGACGATGCCGGTGATAGCGCCGCCATAAGGGTCCAACGCCGAAGGGCTGTTGTGTGTTTCTGCTTTCAGGGCGAAATTCCAGTCGTCGTCGAAACGAACGATGCCCGCGTTGTCGTCAAACACACTCACCAGCCAGTCAACACGTTCCGCTACGCGATCCGTCGTGGCCTTAACGTAATTCTTGAACAGACCATCGATCAGACGGGTGTTTCCCTGTTCATCCGTATACAAAATGCGCGCGGCAAAAATCTTATGTTTGCAATGTTCGGACCAGGTCTGCGCAAGGATTTCGATTTCGATGTCCATCGGATTTTCGGGCAACCCGAGAGCGGCTCGCTTTTCGCGCACTTCGCCGGAGGCATAGTAGTCCCGAATGGCCTGCATTTCGCCGAGATCCAAGGCCAGCATCCCGTCGCGGCTCAAGGCCTCCAGCGCGTCGTCCGACACCGTGAGGTCTACCTGTCTAACGGTCGCGTCGCTTCGCTCGGTGACCACGGGAAGTTCAAGCAACGGGCTGCCATCGCTTGCGGAAAATTCCGCTTCCGACACGACAGCCGATTGTTGAATAAGGTTATTCGAAAGGAGTCCTTCGGCGATTTCTTTGCACGTCTCCGCGTCTACTGCCCCCCGCAGAAGATACTGCGCCGACTTGAATACGGCCTCGCCTTCGGAAAGCGGCCTGCCCAACACATCCGCAATTCCCTCGGCCGAGCTTCGGCCCACGTTGTCCGTTACTCCGGGCCGATATCCCACTTCGATCAAGTAATGGAAATCCTCCGCAAGGGCGCCTGAGGCCGAGGATTCCTGAACAATCGAATCGGTGAACAGCTCGACGCGGACGCGCTCCAATTCCTCCGCGCTCAACTGCGCGAGAATGGTGTACACGTCGATCACCCGGACGTCGTCCAAGGCGATCCCGAGGTCTTCCATGGCGCGGCTCTTGACGTTCTCTCCCGCAGCATCGCACGTTCCGGCCTTTACGCCGACCTCGACTCGATGCACCGAAGCGTTTCCGGCAACGACAGCATCAGGCATAGCGCATCGTCCCGGAGTACGAGACGCCGCCTTCGCCTGACGATGTAATCACGCCCATAACCTTCGGTTGTTCCAGGGCCTGGGTAAAGGCATCCAGCGCCCGCTCCTTCTCTTCCGCCGACACAATCACCAGGAACCCGAGGCCGCAATTGAAGGTCCGCAACATTTCCGACTGTTCGACGTTGCCGGTCTCCTGCAAATAGCGAAATACGGGCAAGGCTTCGAAAGCGTCCAAATCCACTTCAGCCCCGAGCCCGTCCGGCAATACACGGGGCAAATTGTCGGTAATACCGCCGCCTGTAACATGGACCATGCCCTTAACGTTGACGATGCGGCTGACCACTTGCATGACCTTCGCGTAGCTGCGGTGAGGTTCCATGAGGGTTTCCGCCGCTGTGCGTCCGACACCAGGCATTTCGTCGTTGATGTTAAGGCCGCCAATCTCGAAGCAAATCTTTCGGGCGAGGCTATAGCCGTTTGTGTGCAGCCCCGAAGATTGCAAGCCGATAACCACATCGCCTTCCGTGATGGTCGAGCCATCTACAATCTTGGCGCGATCCACCACACCCACGATAGTCCCCGCGAGGTCGTACTCGCCCTGGGTGTACATGTCGGGCATTTCCGCCGTTTCGCCGCCAATGAGCGAGCAGCCTGCGTACCGGCAGCCGACGGTGATCCCGCGAATTACGTCTTCCACCACATCGGGGTCCAGTACACCGAAGGCTAGATAGTCCAGGAAAAATAACGGCCGCGCGCCTTGCACGAGAATATCGTTCACGCAGTGGGAGACCAGGTCGACGCCTACCGTGTCGTTCTTTCCCGTGAGAAAGGCCAGCTTCAATTTCGTGCCCACGCCATCCACGCTCGACACGATGACCGGATTCTCCATGCCTTTCATGTCGAAGTTGTACATGGCTCCGAAGCTGCCGATATCCTGCAGCACGTTCTCGTCGAAGGTGCGCTTGATCGATTCCTTCACCCGGCCAAGCGCCTCATCCGCCGCATCAATGTTCACGCCGGCGTCGCGGTAACTTACGCTACGCTTCTCTTCAGTCATAGGGGTTTCCTCTCAAACCAGTCTATAGGATGTGGCAAAAATACGCCCATCGCGGTCATAGAGCAAACAAAATGATATAATGTTTCCCATAAGGAAATCTTATCGATGACTCTTAACGCGTTACGCTGCTTTTGCGCCCTGCTCGATACGGGAAGCTTCGGCGCCGCCGCGGAAGCGGTACACCGTTCCCAGCCCGCCGTCAGCCAGCAGGTCAAGGCGCTTGAGGTGGAGCTGGGCCAAGTCATCTACGACCGCGCCACCGGCCTCCCCACCCCAGCGGGACGGCTCGTCTACGAACGGGCGCGTGTCCTCCTCGATGGCGCGACGGGCTTGCTCCGGGAGCTGAAGGACTTCGACGAGACGGCGGATCAGGAATTGCGCGTGGGCGCGAGCGACACGAACGCCCTCTACTTTCTACCGGACCGCGTCCGAAAATTTTCGGAGCAGATGCCGAACACGCGACTCGCCCTCGTTACACGTTCGACGGACGAAATTGGGGACGCGGTTCAACGCGGCGAACTGGACCTGGGTATTGTGACGCTACCGCTTGAGGGCGAGAGCCTCGAATCGCGGGAGCTTTTCTCCCAACGGCTCGTGCTTGTCGTTCCGAAAGGCCATCTGCTGGCCAAGCGCCGCAGCGTCAAACTTGCCCGTCTCGCGCGAGAACCTTTTGTGCTGCTCCAGCGGGGGACGCGCACAGGCCATGCCCTCTGGTCCCACCTTGACGGCGAAGGGTTCCTGCCGCAGGTGGTTATGGATAGCGGCAGCTTCGAGGTGATCAAACGCTATGTCGGCGAAGGAATCGGCCTGTCCTTTCTACCGGAGATCGTGGTTACCGAGGAGGATCGAGCCCGCCTCGCCACGGTGCGCGTAGCGGGCCTTCCCACCATACAAATTGGAGCCATCTGGCGGCGCGGCGCCTATCAAACCCGAGCCACGCGGGCGTTCATGGACGCGCTGATAACACATTGAAAGGAACGCCATGTGAGAATATCCAAACACGCTGGCCGTCCCCGCGCAAACCGCAGGTCTTAAGGAGTCCATCACGGTCTTGAGA
>JAPYPO010000249.1 GCA_029937645.1 Candidatus Hydrogenedentota bacterium | reverse complement strand
GCCCAAGGTCCGGTTCGCCGACGCCAATTCCCGTTCGCCTTGCAAAATGTGAATCGTCACCGCCGTCTGATTCTCAGCGGCTGTCGAGAAAACCTGACGTTTGGTTACGGGAATCGTCGTGTTGCGTTCGATAAGCTTCGTCGCGATACCGCCCAACGTTTCAATGCCTAACGACAAAGGCGTCACATCCAGCAGCAACACATCCTTCACGTCGCCCGCCAGCACACCACCCTGAATCGAGGCACCCAAGGCCACAACTTCATCCGGGTTCACGCCCCGGTGAGGCTCCTTGCCGAAAATACCTTTTACGATCTCGCCCACCGCCGGCATACGCGTCATGCCGCCCACCAGGATAACCTCGTCGATATCGCTGGCCGTCAAATCCGCGTCTTCCAAGGCTTGCAGGCAGGGATTCTTCGAACGCTGGAGCAAATCGTCGCAGAGCTGCTCCAACTTCGCGCGCGTCAGCGTGTAATTCAGATGCTTAGGGCCCGAGGCGTCCGCCGTAACAAAAGGCAGATTCACATCCGTCGTGACCGCAGTCGACAATTCGCACTTAGCCTTCTCCGCGCCTTCTTTCAGACGCTGGAGGGCCATGGGATCCTTGCGCAGATCAATACCCTGCTCTTTCAAGAATTCCTCCGCCAACCAGCGGATGATCACCTCATCAAAATCATCGCCGCCAAGGTGGGTATCGCCGTTCGTGCTGAGCACTTCAAAACTGTCGTCGCCAATGGCAAGAATCGATACGTCAAAAGTACCGCCACCCAAGTCGTACACCGCGACTTTTTCGTTCTTCTTAGACTCCAGACCGTAGGCCAGCGCCGCCGCCGTAGGTTCGTTGATAATCCGCAGCACCTCCAGCCCGGCTATCTTGCCGGCATCCTTCGTCGCTTGACGCTGAGAATCGTTGAAATACGCAGGAACCGTCACCACCGCCTGCGTGACCGACTCGCCCAAATACGACTCAGCCGTTTCCTTCATCTTCTGAAGAATCATGGCCGAAACCTCCGGCGGACGGTAGCTCTTGCCTTGGATTTCCACCTGGCAGTCGTCGCTGTCGGTCGCGGATACGGCATAGGGAACCAGCTTGCGCTCTTCGCTGATTTCGCTGTAGCGCCGCCCCATGAAACGCTTAATTGAAAAAACGGTATTCTCCGGATTCGTGACGGCCTGGCGTTTCGCCACCGCCCCGATGAGCCGTTCGCCATCCTTCGTAAAGGCGACACACGAAGGCGTCGTGCGGTTGCCCTCGTTGTTCGCTATCACGACGGGCTCGCCGCCTTCCATTACGGCGACACACGAATTCGTGGTCCCCAAGTCTATGCCGATCACCTTACCCATTGCCGATGCTCCTTCTCTCTAAGATTGCAACTCCGCCTATTCGTCTGCGGCGGATTCGTTAACGCTGCCTGAACTCACAGTCACTTTACTTGGACGCAACACTTGATCGCCCATTCGATACCCCCGCTGAAATTCCTGAACCACCTGTCCTTCAGAGAGCTCCTCCGAAGGCACTTGCGCCACCGCTTCATGCACATTGGGATCAAAGGGCGCGCCCTCCGCCACAATCGGTTCGAGACCCCAGGTCGCCATGATTTCGGTTAGCTGCCGGGAAACCATCTCGACGCCTTCCCACAACCCACCCGTCGCGTCGTCCTTATGCTGCAACGCCAGATCCAGATTGTCCACGATAGGCAGCAAATCCGTCATAACCCCTTGCGCCGCCATCTTGCGCACACGCTCATTGTCCCGCGCGACTCGCTTGCGATAATTATCAAACTCTGCGCGGCCCCGAAGCAGTTGATCGGTGAGCGCCGCGACTTCCCCTTCCAACTCAGCGGCGCGGTCAACCGGGGGGGCTTCCGCGTTCGCCTCGTCTTCAGCGGGAGTTTCGCCGTCCGGAATCGCCTCGGGCTCAACCGCCTCGGCCTCCTCCTCCGCAACCTCCGCCTTCAAGCGCCGCTCCAGTTCCGTCTCTTCTTGCTGCGTTTTCGCCATTAAATAATCTCTATATCCAAAAGGAGTTATCCGTTACCTGCCAACCGGCTCATCAGCCGACCCAACATGCCCGCAGTATATTCCACCACACCCGAGAGGCGGGAGTACGGCATCCGGCGCGGCCCCAACACACCTACACGGCCCACCGTTTTCCCGTCCACCTTATACGGCGCGGAAACAACACTGATCTCACTCATCCCACTCTCGGACGCTTCCTTGCCGATTACAACGCTCGAACGCTCGCTGTCTCCGTCCTCAAGGCCCAACGTCCCCGAACGCAGTAAATCCACCACTCGATCCCGTTCCTCAAGAAGGCCAAAAACCTCCCGGGCACGATCCACATCTCGAAATTCCGGCTGCTCAAACAACTGGGTCGCCCCATCCAAAAAGAGGGGCCCTCCGCTGTTCACCGGAATAAAATTCAGCACCTGCACAGCCTGTTCCGCCAAGCGACGCTGACTATCCGCGAACGATTCCAGTTTCCCGTGCATGGCAGATACCACCCGATCCACCGAAACGCCGCGCAAATTGTCATTAAGGAACGCCGTCAGCTTGCGGGCGTCGTCGTGCTGGAGCGGCGTATCGATCGACACAACCATCGTCCGAACCCGGCCAAAATTATCGGCAAGCAATACAACAACCCGACCGCCTTCAAGCGCGGTAATCTCGATCTGCCGAATCTCGGCATCGCCCAGACTCGGCGCTTCAACAATTCCAGTCTGATGCGAAAGCAACGCGAGGAGATGGCTCGTTTGCCGAAGCAGGCTGTCCGCGTCGTCCAACTTCGAGGAAAGCTCCCCCTCGACCTGCGTCCGCTCGGTCAGCGTAACCCGCTGGATACGCATGAGAAAATCCACATAGTAGCGATACCCGACATCCGTCGGCACACGGCCGGAACTCGTGTGGAGTTGTTGCAGGAAGCCCGCCTCCTCCAGATCGGCCATAACATTCCGGACCGTCGCGGGGCTGATATCCAGCGAAAACCGCTTAGCGACGGTGCGCGATCCCACCGGCTCAGCCGACGTGATAAAGGAATGGACTACCGCCTGGAGGACCAATTCTTCGCGGTCCGACAATTTTTGCGCATTCATAAGCGTAAAGAAAGCCTAGCCTTAGCACTCACCATGAACGAGTGCTAACAGTCTGCGAAAGTGTAGCACACCATTGGGGTCATGTCAAACCTCCGGCACGACTGTCTTTAGCGAAGATCCCACTGGTATCTGAAGGGTTGGAAACGAGACGCGCATTGACTATTAACTTCTTAAGAGGCTAACATAGAAGAACTTAGGACGTTTTCATTGGATGAGGGGATTATCGTGCGCGTTGGTTATGATGTGTCCCCAATTACCAAGGCACGCTCAGGCGTCGGGAACTACACCTATTTCCTGCTCAAGCACCTAATGATGGGCTCCGAAAACTGCGAATTCCGACTCTTTTCCTCGGGTAGACGCATGATAGATCACGAGGGCCTGGACCGCCACGTCTCTCATCGGCATGTCCCCCTGCCCACGCGCGTCCTCTATCGCATGTGGGAAACCCTAAGCTGGCCGAATGTAGATTCGCTGGTCGGCGGTTGCGATGTCTTCCACGCAACCAACTTCTTCCTGCCGCCTACACGCAAAGCACGAACCGTTGTTACAATCCACGATCTCGGCTTCCTCGCGGTCCCGCAATACTCAAGCCCCAAAATCGTCAAGCCCTTTTCAAAAGGAATCAACCGGTTCTGCCGGGATGCCGACGCCATCATGGTATATTCCGAATCCACAAAGCGCGATATTCTCCGCTTCTGCGATCCGGATCCGGAAAAAATCGTTATAGCGCCCCTCGCCATCGATGAGCAATACCATCCCGTCGAACGGGAAAAAGCCAAGGAAGTCGTCCGCACACTCCACGGTATCGAAGATCCCTACCTCTTGTTCGTCAGCACCCTCGAGCCAAGAAAAAACGTAGTCGGCCTCCTCGAATCCTTCGCCATCTTAGCCAAAGACATTCCGCACAAGCTTGTCCTGATAGGGGCGCTCGGTTGGAGCTCAGAGGAATACTTCGAGCGCATCGAGAAGCTCGGCCTCGGCGAGCGCGTCGTTCACTTGGGATACGTTGCCAACGATCTCCTCTCCTTCTACAGCGCCGCAGACGCCTTCGTATTCCCCACCCACTACGAAGGCTTCGGCCTACCCCTCCTTGAAGCCATGACCTGCGGTTGTCCAGTCGTATCCTCCGACAACTCCTCCATCGAGGAAGTCACCGGAGACGGAGCGCTCCTGGTAAACTCGCACGATATCGAAGGCTTCGCCGACGCAGTATCGAAGGTACTTACGGACCGAGCATGGCGCGAACGACTCGTGACCGCCGGAAAAGCGAAAGCGGCCACCTTCTCCTGGACCCGGTGCGCGGAGACGACCCTGGAGGTCTACCAAAGGCTCGCCTCATGAAGGTCATGCTCAACGGACTTCAAGCAGGCAACCGCAGCGGCACGGGGCGTTACACCACCGAACTCGCCCGTTGGCTTCCCCAAGTCTCCAACGACCTGGATTTCGCGGCCGTTTGGCCGAAGAACGCGGACCCACCCAACACCGAAGCCCCCGGCTTCACCCTCATCAAAAAGGATTTTTCCTCCGCATGGCGTCGCTTGCTCTACGACCAACTGGGCCTGCGCTCCGAAGGCCGCCAGGCCGGGGCCGACCTAACCCACTATCCCGCAAACGTGGGCAACCTGTTTGGAGGAATCCGCTCCATCGTTACCGTGCATGATCTCAGCTTCATCCGACATCCCAGCTGGTACACCTTAGGGCGATCCGCCTACTACCGCTCCGTTGTGAGCCGAAGTACCCAAACCGCCGCCCGAATTATCGCCGACTCGACGGCCACCGCAGACGACCTCATAAACCTGCTCGACGTTTCAGCCGCACGGATCGACGTCATACCCCTGGGCGTATCCGAAGCCTACACACCTCAATCGACTGCCCAACAAGAGGCCGTCCGCGAAAAATACAGCCTACCCGAAGCCTTTTTCCTATTCGTGGGCACCCTCGAACCAAGAAAAAACGTAACGCGAATCATTCAAGGTTGGGCGGGGCACGCGCAAGCCGCAAAACTCCCGCTAGTCATCGCCGGACGCGACGGCTGGAAAGTCCAACCCATCCACCAAGCCGCAAACCAATACGACGACACCGGCCAAATCCAGTTCCCCGGATTCATCGCGGAGGAAGATCTCCCTGCCTTGCTCAGCGCTGCCAAGATCGTCGTATGGCCCAGCCTCTGGGAGGGATTCGGATTGCTTCCCCTCGAATCCATGGCCTGTGGGACGCCCGTCGTCACCTCGAACCGCTCCAGCCTTCCCGAGGTCGTAGGCGACGCAGCCCTCACGGTCGATCCCGACGACGCGGACGCCATCGGCAAAGCCATGCTCCGGCTCGCGAGCGATGAGAAACTCTATAAGGATCTGCGGGAGCGGGGATTGTCCAGGGCAAAGGAATTTACGTGGAAAAGGACGGCGGAACTTACCTGTGACGCATACCGAAAAGCCATGATACCCTAGGCTCGAACTCACCCATGAAAATCCTCCATGTATACAAAGACTTCGACCCGCCGATTCGCGGCGGTATGGAACGGCACATTGCCCTCATGTGCCGCTTTCAGCGCCAATGGGCCGACGACGTTCAAGCGCTCACATGCAGCCGCACACTCCACACCCGCGTCGTCCAGCGCGACGGCACACTTGTGACCGAAGTGGGGGAGTGGGGGCGCTTCCAAAGTGCGCCCGTCGCACCGCTTTACCCCTACTACCTCCGCAAACACCAAGCCGACCTATTCGTAATCCATACCCCCAATCCCACCGCCGAAATAAGCGCCCTCCTCCTCCCACCCAAAGGCCGAATCCTGGTTCGCTATCACAGCGACGTCGTCCGGCAAGCCTCAGCCCTGCGCGTGTACCGGCCCATCTTGATGAAATTCCTGGCCCGTGCTGATATGATCCTGCCCACCTCGGAGCCCTACTTGAAAACCTCGCCCTTCCTCATACCCTTCAAAGACAAATGCCGTGTGGTCCCCCTCGGCATCGTCCCCGAAGATTTCGCGGCGCCCGGCGCCGAAAGCGTGGCCGCCCTAACGGAGCGCTACGGCGGCCCCTTCGTGTTTTTCTCCGGAAGACACCGCTACTATAAGGGGCTTGAATTCCTCGTACGCGCGGCGGGGCACATCCAAGCCCCGGTGGTACTGGGTGGCGACGGACCCGAGAGC
>JAPYPO010000248.1 GCA_029937645.1 Candidatus Hydrogenedentota bacterium | reverse complement strand
CACCTTCACCTTCACCTTCACCTTCACCTTCACCTTCACCTTCACCTTCTCCTTCTCCTTCACCTTCACCTTCCCCTTCTCCTTCTCCGACGGCACCTCGTGATCCCGTGAGGGATACGGTCGCTCCGCCTCCTCCGGTTAAGGTTAGCGTGCCGCTGCTGTTGCCATCGGCTGTGGGCCGGAATTCGACGGTGACATCTTGGAAGGCTCCGGGGAATAAGAAGTAGGAGTCGCCGGAGAGAATGGAGAACCGGCCCGTAGCCGAGGCGTTTCCTGACAATACCTGGACTCCCACGTTGCTCACGCGGATAGTAAGCGACAGCGTATCCCCTGTATTCTCAAGATTGCCAAAGTCCAATGATTCCAGCGAAACTTCTATGCGCGCCGTGGTTGGCCCGCCGCCGCCGCCCTCGTTCACGGATTCATGCGCGCCCATGTCGACCCCGGCGTTCTGTGGGCGTAGGACCCCTTCGATGTCGAGGGCCGCCGCGCCTGCGCCCCGGCCCGAGTCGATCGCGGGGGATCCCGTGGCCAGCGAAAAATCAGCGGCGGTGGCGTCGGTAAATAACGGGTCTGCGTTGAGATTACTTTCGCCGTGCGCGCTGCCTTGGACGATGGAGAAGTTCACCGTTTCTGTGGAGGCGGCGTCGAAGACTATTTCGACCGGGGCGTTATTCCACAAAATGGAGTTGAGAATGTCGGGCGCGGACCCGGTGCCGCCGATGCCGCCCGCGCTCCCCGCCGCGCCGGTGTTTCCGTAGAAGGTGGAATTTACAATGCCGGGCGACGAGCCTGTGTTGTCCATCGCGCCGTGGCCCTCTTCTGAGGAATTTTCGTAGAAGACGCCGTTGGTAAAGCTCGGCGTGGAATCGATATTCGCTACGGCCCCGCCGGAGACGACCGCGCTGTTTTCTGCGAAGACGGTGTCGATAATGGACACATTCGTGCTGATCCGGTTGAGCATAGCGCCGCCTGTCATCGCGGAAGAATTCCCTGTGAATTGGCTTCGCGTAATCCGCGCCGCAGACTCTTCATTGACCATGCCCCCGCCGCCCTCTGCGGTGGCGGCGTTGTTTTCAAATAGCGCATCGGTATAGGTTGGATTCGAGCGGAAATTGTACACGGCGCCGCCTCGAATGGCGGTGTTGCCTGTGAATGTGCAGTCGTCAAAAATTGCGGACGACGAATCGAGGTAGACCGCGCCGCCGCGGGAAGCGTCCACGTTATTGACGAAGTGTGTGTCGGTGATGGTGGGACTGGCGTCGAATATATACAACCCGCCCCCGCGCGTCGCGGTGTTTGCGGTGATCAGGCAGTTCGTGATGGACATGTCCGCGCGATGGCTATATATGCCGGCGCCGAAGCCGGTCGTTGCCGAGTCGCCACTGGCGACACCGCCGGTAATTGTAAGGCCATCGAGCGATGCGCCTTTTGCGCCCATGATGACATGGACGGCCGCGCCGCCTGTACGAGAGACGGAACCGTCGATAATCGTGGGGTGGGGATCTGGGTCGCGTGATTCGAGGGCGGTTTCCACTCCGCTGAATCCGCCGTATAGGTGTACGCTTTCTTGGAGGACTAGCGCGCCGAATTCGTTGTCGCGTGATTCTCCGTAGGTCCCTTCCGCCAGCCACACGGCGTTGTTCCAGCCGATCTGGGCGGCGAAATCGACCGCTTCCTGTACGGAGGCGAAGGCGTTCGCCCATGACCCGCCACTGTTGTCTCCAGCCGTAGCGTCGACGTCGACGTAGACGATGACCGGGTTCACGGAATCAAGCACGCCGTCGCCATCGCTGTCGAGATCGATGTAGCTCGGCGCGCCGTCGTTGTCCGGATCGCTTGTGCCTTCAAACCAATCCGAGAGTCCGTCGTTGTCGCTATCGAGATCGAGATGATTTGGAATCCCGTCGAGGTCAGGATCTTGCTGCCCCTCGACAAAATCGGGGATGCCGTCTCCGTCCGAGTCTCCGGGGCCCGTGTAGGAACTGAAGTCGGTTTCTTTGAAGCGTTCGGGCGCGGGGTCCAGGTTGCCCATGGACAATCCGACCACGGCGGAAACGGGATTGAACTCGGTTCGGAACGGGTCAACTAAAACGTATGAGATGTGAATTGAGCCGTCGAAGAACAGTTCGTATTGGAACGTGTTGCCAATGGCCAAGTCTTCCGGCGCGCCGTATTGTTGGATATCGTCGAAGGTGACGAGCACCCGGTCGTTGAACTGTTCATAGCTAATCTCGCCCCGGGGTTCGGGATTTAGATCGGCGTATAGCGCGGAAATGCGGGGAAGCGAAAGGTGTGCCGCCAAGCTGGGAACCATAAAGGAGTCGCCCGCGCCGAAGGTAATGTATCCGTTGCTGCCCACAAATAAAGTGCCGAAGTTCGATCCGGCAAAGGGAAAGGTCTTGCCATCGGAGAGGATCACGGCTGCGAAGTCGTCGTCCTCCAACACGAGCGGCGTCGCCGTGTTGGTAGGGGTTGGGAACTCAGATACATCCTCTTGCACCACCAGGTATCCGCCCTCGGAATCATCAGGGCTGTATATAATTTTTCGACCGGAAATATCGACGTCGACATCGGTGAACACCTCGATAAAGAGGTCTCTCGATTTTGGATTATGTATGGCCTGGGTCGTAAAGTTCAGCTCGGGCAGGGAAATTTCGGGGAAGGGAAGGCCTGGCGAAAGTCCCGCCACGCCCCAGGGGAAGTCGATTCTCTTGTAAGAGATTCGGATGACGCCGTCAAAGAAGAGTTCTAGCTGAATGCTGTTTTCTGATGTAAAACCGTTGAAAAACCAAAACCAGTCCGCTAAACGGTCATACGTTATGACAGCCCGGTCGTTTAATTCCTGATAGTAAATATTGCCGCCGAATTCGGGGTTGAGGTCCGCGAAGAGGGCTGAAATCCGTGGGATCTCAAAATGTTTGCGCGGGCTGTCGTTGTAGCCGGTGTCGGCGATAACGAAAGACACGTACCCGTTGGTACCGACAAATATGGAGTCATACTCGACGCCATAGAGGGAGACGGTATTCCCGGGAGTCAGGAATTCTTCCGAGAAGTCGTCATCGCTCAGGAGGAGCGGTGTCTCGCCGCTGAAATCGACGGGGAATTCCGTTATGAGGGCCCGGCTTAAATTGTAGAATGTTGATTCGCCGTTTGGCGTATAGGTGATGCTGTGGTAGGACAAATCATTGTCAAAGGCGAACTCGTAGAATTCGAAGGGGAAGACGGACGCGGATGAGTCCCCCGCGATGACATAGGCAAAGGTCGGCTCGGATATTTCTCCTGTGTCGTAGACGGCGAAGGCGGCGTAGCCATAGGTCCGCCCCAATTCGACGGGCCCGTCCGTGAATGCGAAATCAGTTCCGGTAAACACGGGATCGCCGTCCGTTGGGTTTTGCGGAAGCCTGCCCAGCGCGCGGCGGATGATCACATGTTCGAAGCCAAAGCTGCCCGGCGCGGTCCACCTCAGCGCAACATAGGGTTGCCCGTCGCGGGTGGAGGCTGCAAAGTCATTGGGTTTTTGCGGAGGGGTGCGCATTTCGACCGCGCGGGTGGCTTGGTCGAGATTATCGAGTTCTTCGGTGGTCCAGCCTAGGTTGAAGGCGGCCTGTACGAGTTGATTGTATAGGTCCGCGTAGTCCGATCCCGGGGTAAGGCCATTCGTTTGGACGGCGTAATATAACTCGACCACCCGGTCTATGCCCATCCCGGTCACGGTGAATCCGTTGAAGGTGTCTCCATCGGTCAATAGATAGGCTAGCTTGTTGTTGACGCCGCTGTTGATGTGGACGCCTCCATTGTCGCCGCCCCCGCGATAGAAATTCGGGCTTCCCATTCGGTCGGGATTAAAGAAAGGTGTGGGATCGGCCATGTCGCGGATCGCTCCAAGGCCCAGGAGATCCTCTCCTATAAGCCAGCGAACCGCTTCGGTGTCCGTCCCTCCCGTGTTCGTCAGGTCGATAAACTCGCCCCAAATGTCGGAGAACGATTCATTGATCGCGCCTGATTCACCGAAGTAGATAAGATTGGAAGTGGATTCGGTGACGGCGTGGGTCAATTCGTGCCCGACGATGTCGTCTGCGACGAAGCCCTGGCCGAAGGACATGGATATGCCATTCCAGAACGCGTTCTCAAAGGGACAGGGGCTGTCATCAACACACAGGCGCACGATAGCGGTGAGGAGGCGCCCCTGATTATCGAGGCTGTCCCGACCGTGTTGTTCGAAATAGAAGTCGTAGGTGTCGCCTAAGTAATCGTATGCGAAATTCACGTCGGCCACAGTGGAAGGCGGGTCGCCTTCGGCACGGGCGAGCACGGGGTTGGACGAATTGTTTGCGTCGTGGATCTCCCGTTGCAGGGCATCTCGAATCAACGTGTAGCGGAGCAGCGTGTCGCCCGTGTGCGCGTCGATAAACATTTTCTCTCGAACAATCGACCGGCTGGGGTCGGCCAGAATTAGCTCCCAGGCGAGTTGGGGCGTACCGCGAAGGCCGAATACGGCTGGGTCGAAAATGGCCAACCCGAGATCCGTCACCGTCAGGATTGTGTCTGGGTATTCACCGGAAAGCTCGAAAACCGACAGGATCTCCGCGTCGGCTGCGGATAGAGAAGGAGTGGTGTCTACCTTGCCCGATTGGAAGGCGAAGGCGTTGCGCATGATGTCGCTAAGCACGCTTGCGACGCTCCCGTCTGGCAGCACTTGGACGACCATCATGGCGGCCGACACGAGAATGTCGTCGTAGGTTTGCTGGAGGCGCACGAAATCTCCATAGGATTCCGTCGTGACGCTGTCTGTTTCAAAGCGCATTCGGTCGTCGGGGGTGTAAAAGGCCCCTGCGTAATCGCTCACAAAGCCTTTGGCGATGGATTCCGGATCCTGGGCTAGGGGAGTGGACTTGAGCTGGTAGGAGGCGGTCGGCGTGCTGCCGAAAAAACGCAGGAATCCGTCGGGTGTCTGGTGGATCCGCGGGCCGCCGGGGGTGGGATTTCCTTTTGCCGAGCCATAGAGTTCGATGAGCGCTTGCTCATCTACGGCCGAGCGGGATCGTGATGGCGGGGGCGGTGCGCCATTTTTCGGGGTAACTCCCCCCGGCGCTTGCTGCGCCTGCGCCAGAATTGGCGCCCAGGCGCTTAGCATTCCAATAGCAACTAACACACACCACTTGGCCACACCCATGAACGCACCCCTGCAGATTCCATAAATTGACTTGTGAAAGACTATTTATATAGAAGCCCGGCGCGAAAGTAAAGGGGCGCGCCTGATGGTTTTGGCACGTTTAGGCTATGATATCGGTAACAACTTTTCCGTGTACATCGGTCAGGCGGAAGTCGCGTCCCTGGTACCGATACGTTAATTTCTCGTGGTCGATGCCGAGTTGGCGAAGGATGGTCGCATTCACATCGTGAACGTGGACCGGGTCTTTCACGATGTTGTAGCTGAAATCGTCCGTTTCCCCGTAGGTGATGCCGCCCTTGATCCCGCCGCCGGCCATCCAGATGCTGAAGCAACGGCCGTGGTGGTCGCGTCCGTAATTGGTGTCGCTCGGGGTGCCCTGCGAGAAGACGGTGCGCCCAAATTCGCCAGCGAAAACAACCAAGGTTTCGTCCAGCATTCCGCGTTGCTTGAGATCCTTAATGAGTGCGGCCGCAGGCTGATCGACATCCCAGGCCTGCTGCTTAATTGCGTCGGGAAGGCTGCCGTGGTGGTCCCATCCGCGATGATAGAGTTGTATGAACTGGACGCCCTTCTCGGCCAATCTGCGCGCGCGCAGGCAATTGGCCGCAAAGGTTCCCGGGGTCCGGGCATTGGGCCCGTAGGAGTCGATTACGTGATCGGACTCGCCTTCGATACTGACGACTTCCGGCACGGAGGTCTGCATGCGGTAGGCCATTTCGTATTGAGCGATGCGGGTGTTGATTTCGGGGCTGCCAAATTCATCCAGGCGAATTTCATTGAGGCTGGCGAGGCTGTCGAGCATCCTGCGCCGCGCTGTTGCGCTGACTCCCGGAGGATTGGAAAGGTACAGGACGGGGTCGCCTTTTGCACGGAATTGGACGCCTTGGTGAGCGGAAGGCAAGAAGCCGGCGCCCCATAATCGTTGGAACAAGGCCTGAGAGTCGCCGTTGCGGCTGCCGTGGGAAATGAAGACGATGAACGAAGGCAGGTCTTTGTTTTCCGACCCCAGGCCGTAGCTCAACCACGCGCCGAGACTTGGACGCCCCGGCTGCTGGTGTCCGGTTTGAAAGTAGGTTATGG
>JAPYPO010000247.1 GCA_029937645.1 Candidatus Hydrogenedentota bacterium | reverse complement strand
GGATACCTCGCCGTAAAAGGCAAACCGAACGCGGCGACGGCGACGAACATGAAGTCCTTCTTGAGGGGCTATGATTGGGCGAAAACACAAGCCTACGGGCTCGGCCTCGGCAGCATCTTCCTCAACCTCAGCGGACGCGAACAATCCGGCATCGTCCCTCCGAAAAATGCCGACGCTGTTATACAGGAAATCCGGGAAAAGCTGCTGCGCGTCACCGATCCCAAAACGGGCGCGAAGGTATTCACAGAAATCTACACGCGCAACGATTTCAAAGGCACTGAAATACGCGACGCTCCGGACTTGCAACTTGGATTCGCGGAAGGCTATCAGGCGGACAAGAAGGGCGTTGCAGGCATCGCGGGGCCAGACCTGTTTTCAGACAATACGGATAAATGGAGCGGCGAACACGCGGCTTCGGATATCGCGACCACGCCGGGGATTCTCTTCTCGAACAAGGCTATCACGAAGGACGCGCCGCATTTGGTCGACCTGAGCGCGACGGCGTTGAAGTATCTTGGGAAGACGGTGCCGGATGATTTTGAGGGAGAACCGCTGTTGTAGATTTCGGGCACGATGATTCTTGACCCTGTCAGGACAGGAGGTGTCGCTGTGGACGAGAACCGGCATAAAGCCAAGCCAAAATCTGACTGGCAACAGTATTGCATGGAGTGCTCAATTCCTCTCGAAGAAGGCATGGAAAAGTGCCCGAAATGCGGTTGGCCCATCATAGACGTTCATGCCTTGCTTGAAATCGATCCCACATCAAAGCGGACGAGGAAAAAGTACATGAGAGCACATCGGGTCGACATCTACATCGTGATATTTATTCGCTTAGTGCTCGTGTCTACTCTATCTGGGTCGTTGGTTCTGTTGACCAGAAGCCTTGGTATGCGAAAGATAAATATTTTGGCAGATGAGAGCCCCGATCTCCTGTCGCGGCTTAGTTCTTTTTTCCTGGCGTACTCCATATTGGCGATCTTTGCGCTATTTGCCTTGCACCGAATTGGCGGAGTGATTAATCGCTATCACGAGGACCGGATGAAGAGATAGCCTGGAAAGGCATAAGGGGCACGTCCGTGGAAGAGAAAAAATTCAAGACAAATCGGTCACCGACTGGCAGCGCCTTTGTCTCTCGTGCTCTTCTCCTCTTGACGATGGCATTGAAGAGTGCCCGAGGTGTGGTGCGTCGTGTATCGATATTGAGTCTCGTCTCAAGTCGGTTGATGGCGAGAAGAGTCCTGAAACCAAACGGGTGTCGCGCACGGCATTGGCGTGGTATTTCTTTGATGGCCTCTGCGTTCTCTACTTGAAGTGTTTTATTTTGCTTGTTCCTGTTGGCCTGATTTTTATTCTTGGGAGAGTGGAAGCGGAATGGACTAAGGACGCGGTACTTCTCTCTTGCATTTACGTTTCCTCCACAATGACGATAATTGCCATTGGCGCTCTAATCAGGCTTATGCGTGTGACGAACGACTATCATTTCGAACGAATAAAACGAATGAAAGAGTAGCGGGTAGAGACTTCCAAAGCGCCAGCTACTATACGGCTGCTCATTCGCCCGCGCAGACACCAGCCAACACCGAGTCAAGCCGCTCCGCACTAAGAGAAGGGTCGTGTTTTTCGATCGCGGACCTACGCGCCCTCTCGCCTAGCCCTCGCCGCAGTTCAGCGTCCCTCATGAGCGTTAGAATCGCGTCCGCGAAGGCCCCTGCGTCATCGTCCTCTACTACCAATCCGTCGTGGCCATCGGTGAGCGGATGCGCGGCGCTTCGGCAGCATACGATCGCTTGTCCCGCCGCCATCGCGTTTAGTAGTTTGATTGGGTATCCGGACCAGGACACGCGCGGAACCGCGAATATGCTGTCCTGGTGCAGCGTCTCCTTTAATGCGGCGAAGTTGGGTGTGTGAATCACGGTTGCCCAAGGAATAGGGCGCGGATCGCTCGTTGCGATTATCAGTTTGGCGTTGGGCGCGGCTTCTTGGACAATCGCCATCGCGCGCCGTAGCAAGTCTAGGTTTTGATAGCGATCCAGGTTGCCGGTGTATAGAACAGGGGGCGTCTCGACTTGGCCTTCGTATGGCTCAAACTCGTTAGTATCAACCGCAGGTGGAATTACGGTGATCTCCTCTCTCGCGCATCCTGAGTCTACGAGATACTCCGCCAAGCGCTCGTGGGGGACGATGATTCGGTCGGCTCTCCTAGGAAAAGTTCTGTCCAGCCAACTGCCGAATCGTGCAGCGAGGCGTTTCGTTCGGAAGTAGTAAGGCAACTCGTCCATCATGGCATTGTGCGCGTGATAGACGATAGGCCGTACACCCGCAGCGAGCGCCACGAGGAGCCCTTCGTAATTGTGTGCGTTCACTACGTCGACCTTACGCTGCCGAGCCACCTGCCGTAGCGTCCGGACAAGCAGCGCGTCGAGCAGTGGTTTCGCGAGCGAGGGCCCTGCCTGCGTCCTGTTGGCTCCCGGAAGGCTGGGGGCCCGGTGAATCGTCAAGCCCCGAGGATCGTCTCCCGATCCGTGGCCATAGACTACCAGTCGAACGTCATGGCCCAACGACTCCAAATTCGCCGCCGTCTCCGCCAGATAGACTTGCGACCCCTGCGGCACGGGAAATGGACACGCGCCCACGACTGCCACGTTCAACCGGCGTTCGTCCATCACTCGAAGTAACCCAAGCCCCGCAATCGCTCCGCGATAACCGCCTCCTGTTCCGGCGTGTACGGCTCGGGCGGGACGACCAAGGCTTTGCCATCGATTCGCGTCACTCCATTCAGGAGGCTCGCGCCCTCGACCGGTGGTGCCGCCATATCCAGCGCGGAGTACACGGTGGGCGCGACATCCAGGAGCGACATGCGCTCGCGCGCCGTGGCCTCGGAAAGGAAAAAGATCCCGGTCGGGCGGTGGTTTCCGTTCATGCCGCGTTCCTTGCCGCCCAGGTACTCGTGCGCCTTCGCCTGCATTATGGGTGGGCCACCCCGCGACCGTAGACACGAATAGGAGTACCCGTCGTCCAACTCAAGTTCGAGGATAATGTCGGGCGCGCGCTCCACATGTGCGCCGGTGTACAACGCATCACGCCGCCACGCTTTGCGCACGGGTTCCCACGATTCAAGGCGCGCGCAGAGGTCGTTGCAGAACGAATCATAGTCGGCGGGATCGACTTGGCCGAGGGGTTCGCGCCCCTTGAGGTTGACGCGGACCGAAGGGAAGTAGTTGAGTTCCTCGGACCAGGCCCGGGTCTTCGTCCACTCGATTCCCCCGAATCGGGAACGGCTCTCCGCCCGGGCCGCCAGCGATTTCAAACGTCGAAAAATCGCGCCCCGCCACGACTCCGGCGCGAAGCGCATCGCTAATTTCTTGGTCAAGCTGTCCCCAGCGGAGCGAAAGCCAAGATACCCCGCTTCGGCCAGCCAATTATTTAGATGGACGATGCCCGTACCCGTTCCTCCGAAGCCGTGGTCGGATACGATACCGACGACGATATCCTCTCCCGCCTCCTCGATTAACGTCCCGACGGTCGCGTCCAGGCGTTCGTAGACACGCTGTATAGCATCCGCATGACCCGGCTTGTGTCGAGGCGATTGGGGATCATGGAACATCCAGTAATGGTGGGATACCGTGTCGCTCTCGCCGAAGACGATCATGAAAAAATCCCATGGCTCCCTCCGCAAATAATCGACCGCGATTCGTTCCTTCGCAGCAATTCCATCGAGTAATTTTGGCAGCGCCATGTCGTGCCAACCAGGGCCGATGTTTGATTCCTGGAAATCCGCGAAGCGCCAATCCTTGACCGTATCAAATTCCGAGTTTGGGTACACAAACGAAGCGTCTACCGACGTGCACACGGGGGAATCGAAGCCGGAAACCATTACCCCATTGACGCGTTGCGGCGGGTACGTGCCCGGTACACCCAATACGCAAACCCGCTTCCCCGCGTCGGACAACACATCCCAAATTGCCGGCGCGGCGCGGTAGGTACCGTTTACAAACTCGAGCGCATACTCGCCCAGTTTTATTGCTGTAAAATCAAAGATCCCATGCATCCCAGGGTTCACACCCGTCACGCACGTGGTCCAAGCGGGAAAGGTGGCGTGGGGAATTGTGCTGTCGCAGGGGAGGTAGGCTCCCCGCTCACGAAGCTCGGCGAGATTCGGCAAGCGCCCGGCGTCCATCCAACGCGAGACGAGGGAGGGCTCGGCTCCGTCGAGTCCAATAAGAAGAAATCGTGACATGGAGAAGATTCTACTGAAACGGCCTTATGTGAGCAATGGGTAGGCCAATTTCACCGCGATCGATACGAGCATGAAGCCCATCACCAGGCGGCGGCGTTTCAGACTCAAACGCCGGTTGAGGGCACGCCCGACGGGTGCAGCAGCGACAGCGCCCAGGAAGACCAGCGGCGCGAGCGAGACGTTGACCATCCCATAGGTCCAAGTCATCCCCACCGCAGTGGGCTCCGACAAGAAATGGCCTAGCGTCCCCGCTGCGCAGGTTGAAATCATGACGGCGTTGGAGAGCGCCACGACTCGCTCGTTGGAAACAATCCCCATCCACAGCGCGAAGGGAACCAAGATCGCTCCGCCGCCTGTGCCGGTACTCCCCGCGGCAATCCCCGTCACGAAGCCGACAAGGATGGAAAGGCTGCGCCGTTTGCGGACTTCGCCCTCGGGCACCACGCGCGGCGCAAGCAGAAATGAGCGCATACCTGCGAAGACGAGCAAGCCGATAAAAATCCACGTTACCACCGTGTCCGGCATGCGGCTCGTCGCCAGGCTCGCGAGGAAGCTCCCGATCACCGAACCCACCGAAAGTAGAACGATAATGTCACGCGGGCTTCTCATGTCACCGCGATGCATGCGCCAGGTGTTGAAAGCCGCCACCATCGTAATGACGAACAAGCTGGAGCCCTTCGCGGTGTTGATATCCATGTCGGCCAAAAACCACATGAATGCCGGCACCATCAACACGCCGCCGCCAACCCCGAGCGCGGCGCTCATCACGCCGACGCCGGTCCCTACAAGAAATTTCTGAGCCGCTATCAACAATACTTCCATGGTGACTCACGTATCCCTAAGAAAAGGCCCCTGCCTCTCAGGAAGGGGCCAACATTTTTCACATTCCCCTGCTTCAGCGCGGGAACGAGGTATTCACTGACAATCGCTATCGCGTCCTACAACGCCTTCACGCCCGAGTATACAACGAAACCGAAATCCTGAAACCAGCACGCGACTTCGCTAAACCCCGCGTCGGCCAGCCAACCCATCTGCTCGTTCAAGGGGGCGGGCCTGTCGAAGGTACGGCGTTCCACAGCCGCAGCGATCACCGCCGGGTCCAGTCCGCTCCGCTGAACCCGCGTCAGCCAGTTCGCGCGATATAGTTTAGAAATCGCCGCCGTGTCCGCCGCCGCTTCGTCCGCATTGATGAACATTCCGCCATCGGCAAGCGCCGCAGGTAGCCGCGCGAAGAGGCCTTTCTTTTCTTCGTGACTGAGGTGATGAATCGACAAGGCAGAGACGATTAAGTCATACGTACCGCCCAAATCCAGCCGCCCATAGTCGCCAAGAACAAAGTCAAACCGGTTTTCCTGATCCGGGAATCGGGATTGGGATTGGGCTAGCATGTCCTCGGAGATGTCCATCAGCGTGAACGACGCGTTTGGATACGCTTCCGCGAGAAACAGCGTCAGCAGCCCAGTCCCCGCGCCCAAGTCCAGCACCTTCAAGGGCTCCTCCGGAGCGAAGGGAATCACCTCCAGCACCGTTCCGTAAAGCCCATCGAAGCAGGGGAGCAACTGCGTGCGCGACCGATCATAAACCGCGGCGCTCTTCGACAATATTTCGCCGATACTCGTCATTTTTTACCGCCTGTTCGCGATGCCTTTTCTTAGAGAAATTGGTTCATCCGGGAAACGCGTACAGTTGAACAAAGGGAAGGCTATGAGGCGTCTCTAAGATTGCGGCAGAAATCGCCGGGGAGAAGGCGCATGACCTCAAGTGAACTGTATCATGGACTTGCTTTGGATGGCTACGAAACGGTAGCCACTCGTTTTGATGGCAACAAGATAATCTTGGAAGTCGAATTAAAAAGACGGCCCTGCTGTTCGGGGTGCAGTAGCGCGAAGGTCGTTCGGCGTGGAGGCTGCCCGCGGAGGAGCTGGAATGAGGCGGTGCCGCAGCGTAAGCTAAGGTCCAAATTCAATTGGTCCCGGATTTCCCATTTGGAAGAGTCATCTTGAGATCCGCCGGCATCGATT
>JAPYPO010000246.1 GCA_029937645.1 Candidatus Hydrogenedentota bacterium | reverse complement strand
GAAGGGGAAGGGGAAGGGGAAGGGGAAGGCGAGGGTGAGGGCGAAGGGGAAGGGGAAGGGGTACCCGTCCTCAGTGTTGATCCGAGCAGTTTGAGTCTCTCCCCGGATACTGGAGATTTTGAGATTGACGTGTTTAACGCCGGCACCGGAACCTTTGATTGGATTGCCGAAGTCATCTCGGGTGAGAGTTGGTTGTCGTTGGATGCGGCGGCGAAGATTTATGGCGATGGAGCGTTGCGTGGCTCGTATGCGGCCAATGAATCGTTTGAGGATCGCCTTGGAACGATTCGCGTTACTGCGCCGGAGGCTGTGAACAGTCCGGTGGATATCGCTTTGACACAAGCGGGGGCGGAGATGTCGGGTGAAGGCGAGGGTGAAGGCGAGGAACCGGATCTTTGCGGCGTTTTTGACGAGATAGGTTTGCAATTCGATAGCTTCAGAAATGGCTTCGGCATCACGGACCCCGACTTTGACGGCGACGGGATTGAGGATACGTTCACGCTCGCGCTTTTAGAGGCGGCATGCAACCTGGAACTTGAGGATGACCTTCGGAGCGCCACGTTGAATGCCTTCGACATTAACCGTATGAATCTGGAAAAGGAAGCGCAGTTCGAATCGTTACAAGAGTACGAGTTAGGGCTTGCGGCGCTTCTGATCCTATCGACGGATATGCAGACAGCGGTGACGAACGCGCTTGCGGACCAGGACATTACGCTGTCGGAAACCTACGAAGTCGTCACAATGCTGGGCGGCGTATTCATGCCGTCTGCCGTGAACGGGTTGAGCTTGGCGCAAGCCTACGAAGTGTTCGACGCATCAGTGAAGTCGGCCAACGAACCCTATTCGGCTGCGGGCGATTTCGACGGAGATGGGGCCAGCAATCTGAGCGAATACAACGCCGTTGTCGTCGACGGTGGCGGTTCAGTAGATGACTTCGTGACAGCGGCCGGCGATCCGCTAGTCCTTGGCGGTGAGGGAGAAGGCCCGCCTCCCATATGCGGCGCTTTATGGAAAGGCAGCGCCCCCAGTTCCGACGGCGTAGGCGACTTAGCCCTGCTGGTTCTTTGCGTGGGTGCCCTTCTGCTTGCACAGGGCCGAAGACGTTCCGGAGTCCAGAATAGAAGAGGTCGGGTCACCCGCCCTCTCTAACGCCGCGAATCGGCTGTAAGCTGCCCAATTCTCCTGGGATAGCAGATCACATGGATTTCCTCTTTGGAGTTATTTTGGGGCCGCGAACGACCTCAAGGAGGTGTCAAGACCTCAAGGAGGAATCACGACAGGAAAATCCGTGTTAAACTAATCGGTGTACATGTTTGCTATGCTGAATAACGTGCCCGAGGTGGTTACGGGCGTCCCCTATGGGACATGTCGGATTGGAGATTCGTGCAATGATTTACTTGTATAAAGTGAAGCGAAGGACGGCGGACCGTGGGTTTACGCTGATCGAATTGCTCGTCGTCATTGGAATTATTGGAATCCTTGCTGCCATTCTCCTCCCCGCTTTGGCACGCGCACGCGAAGCCGCTCGACGCGCCAGTTGCGCGAACAATCTGAAGCAGTGGAGCCTTGTCTTCAAGATGTACGCGAGCGAGAGCCGAAGCGGCAGGTACCCGGTGGCGTGGCACTATTACAACTTAAACACAGTCGCGCTCTATCCCGAATACATCTCCGACGCCAACATCGCGTTTTGTCCGTCAAGTCTCACGGGCCACGACAACGCAGAAGCCCTCGAAACGATCAATCGGTCCCCCGTCGAAGTAACGTATGACGAAGGAAAGGGCGCCGGACCCGCTATCTGGACTGTCCAAGACATGGGCGAATTCCTGGATCAGAAGGTCAGTGGCGTCTTCTTTTCTTATGCCTACTTTAACTGGATGATGCTTCATGATTCGGATTACGCGGCAGCGCGCGCCGTGCAATTTATAGTAGGTGAACAAGCCGTCTGGAACGGCGGAGACGGGCGCGATGCCGCAGATCGAGATATGAACCTTGCCGATATTCCGGTAGGTATGACTATCGATCAGGCGGGTCTCCAATGGACCGAACAGAGATTTGGTAACCTCATATACACCGGATCGGGCGGGAACGCCCGGGGAAACAAACTCTTCAAGATCCGAGAAGGGATCGAACGGTTCATGATCACCGATATCAACGACCCCGCCGCGAGCGCCCAAGCTCAAAGCACCGTTCCCCTCATGTTCGATTCCATTGGCGCGGGTGCTTTCGGCGACGGTAAGTACTTTCCCAATCACATTCCAGGCGGCGCCAACGTACTCTATTTAGACGGTCACGTCGAATTCATCAAGAACTGGGGCGGTGGCGATGTCGGCATTCAGGGGGGCGGGCTCGACAGCCAAGGCCAGTTTCCCATCACGCAGTTCTTGTACCACGAACTCGACGCCTCTGGCGTCGCGCCGGGCATGAAGATCGACTATCGGGAACTGTAGGCTCTTCGGTTGTCGGCCCGACCTGCGCTCGTCCGAAGGCAGCGACTATTAACGGCTACCGGGAGCGGGCACGATGTTTGCGATATCACTGATTCATGGACGTAATAAACATCCAGGCTGGCCATTCGGCCTCTTTTAATTTTGCTTTAGCTTCCAGGAGGACAGCGCCCGCCGCAGTCTCCTTGAAGAACCAGCTCTCCGCAGCGCGCGCGGCGGGGATGTGGTCGACGAGGGCCGAGGCAGCCTCCTCATAGTAGCTCATGAGATCCTTGGTGGCTTCTATAATGGTGCCGGATGGGAATCCCGCTTCCTTCAAGTCTTCGCCATTCGCTACCTTGATGAGAGACTCCAGCAACCCCTCGATACCGTCCGCGTCGGCCAATCGCCCAACGTTTGTGCGGCCATTTCGCTCGAGGGCGCGATTGTAAGCCTTCCGAAGTCCGCGGGCTTCGTCGATGGCCGGGGCCAACGATTCGTCGGTGCGCGGGGGTATGGCACAGGAAAGTGGTTCGTCGGCAGAATCTTCAATCACCTCTGGGAAATCTTCGAGAACCGGCCCTTCCTTCGACTTAAGTAAGCCGAAAGCCGCATCCAACACGCGCCGTTGAAACGCGGGTTCGCCGGGTACGCCCAAGGGACGCCCCAGGGGAAACTCGCAATGCAACGCGCGCGGAGGGCGAATGCGCTCGGTGTGATTTCGAAGCACCGATATCACCACGGTGCAAATTCCCTCAGCCTCAAGGGAGTGAGCAAGCGCACAGACCGTGCGCGTACAGAGTGGTCAGACGGGCGTGAGGATTACGACGTTCACTCCGCCGTCTTTTAGTATCTTGGCGGCGGCCGGGCCCGTGTCCATGCGCATCGTATTCATCGTTTCGTCTTGCGCGCCCATGAAGGTAAGATGCTGCGGCGCGACACCGCCGATGATTCCCTCGGCCGCCATCTCCTCCAACCGGTCGATGGGATAGACAACGTTCATATCCGCCGCATATCCCGACCGGTCGAAGTTGGGGCTCGGATGGCCAAGTTTGATGTCTCGCTCAGCCCGCTCGAATACGCGAAAACTCGCATCTTGTTTTCCCCAACCCGTGTCGCCGTCGCGGCGGAGACCTGCCGTCGTGACGATAGCTACCGTACACTCGGATAAGGGGGGAGCTTCTACGAAGGGTGTTGAGTCAAATTCGGGGACGGGTCGATCCGCCACCCACTTCCGGATTGCTTTATCTGCCATGAAATCATGTTCTCCATCTTGGTATGCGAAATCTCCGAGGGGAGCCCCTGGGATTCGCTACTTTACACTACTGGCCTGAATCTTCGGAAATGGAACATCCTGAGCGCGGTTTCTGATTCCCTGTGAAGAGTTCAGGCAGATGACGAAAAAGCTCCTGCTTCGGGCATTCTTAGTCACGGCATCTCGCAATGCGGCCTCTGCCGAACAGGCGGTGGAAAAACCGGCGTAACGCGACGACAACGGGCCGCAGCGCTGCGCCAATCTCGCCGTCCATCTAGACGGAATCGGGATCCCGTACCCAAACCCTTGAAAAGCCGGGGCGCGAACGCCATACTACGCGTCTGTCTTGAGCGAGATTTATCGGCATTGGTTTGGCGTTCGGCTTTGATTCCCACCGCATTTACCCAACCCGAGAGGTGATCGTAAGCAGGTTTGGGAGGATCTCTCTTGTATCCCCCGTTTTCGGAATCGGTATAGGATCCGCAACACACTAGAACTGGTCAACAACATAAGGGCAAGGTGATTAAACATGGCGAACAAGATTGTAGTTTTGGATGGACACACGTTGAACCCCGGTGACAACCCTTGGGATGAAGTGGGGAAACTTGGGGATCTCACCGTACACGATATCTTGACTGTGGACCAGGTTGTGGAACACGCGAAGGACGCGGATGTTGTCTTGACGAACAAGACGCCGATGCCTGCGGAAGTGCTGGAGCAGCTTCCGAATCTGAAGTTCATCTCCGTGCTGGCCACAGGGTACAACGTGGTCGATGTGGATACTGCGCGGAGCCGGGACATCCCCGTCTCCAATGTGCCCATTTATGGGACGGATTCCGTGGCTCAGTTTGTGGTCGCGCTGATGCTTCAGCAGTGTCACAATGTTGGATTGCACCAGCAAGCCGTCAAGGATGGAGATTGGGCAAAAGCCGGCGAGTTCTGTTTTTGGCATACGCCCCTGGTTGAATTGGCCGGGAAGACGATGGGGATTGTCGGCTTTGGGCGGATCGGTCGGCGTGTCGGCGAATTGGCGAACGCCCTAGGGATGAAGATTCTGGCCTACGATGTGTATCACGGCGACGTGCCTGAATATGACGGCTTCGCGTGGAAGGAAGTTCGCGAGTTATTTGCGGAATCCGATTTCGTCAGCCTCCACGCTCCGCAAACGGCGGACAATACGGAAATGGTGAACAAGGATCTAATCAGTGTCATGAAGCCCTCTGCGTTTCTCATCAATACGGCGCGGGGCGGTCTTGTACACGAGGCCGACTTGGCCGAAGCGCTGAATAACGGGGAAATCTTGGGGGCAGCCGTGGATGTGGTTTCGAAGGAGCCGATCGAGGAGAGCAATCCGCTGTTCTCAGCTAAGAATTGCTCGATTACCCCGCACATCGCCTGGGCGGCGCTGGCCGCGCGGATGCGGTTAATGCAAACGACGGCTGACAACATTGCTGCGTTCGACACCGGTAGTCCCATAAACGTTGTAAATTAAAATTTCGGGCAGCACGTTCGGATTCGGCTGGAGAAAACTTCGGCTGATCAAATTCGGACTGCGCGGACGATTATTGCTCACGCGAAGCCGCAAAGACGCGAAGAAAATACTTCCATCTTTTGAATGAGCCGTGATTCTTTATTTCGGCTCCCTTAGCGGCTTCGCCTGAGAGTTAGCGCGGAAAGTTTTTCGGCTTTCTGCGGCCGAGAGTCAGCAATGTCACGGCGACCAATCCGAGGAGCAGGAGGTCGTCTGAGACGACGGTAAGCTCGGCCAAGGTGAGGGACTCGCCGGAGGCTCCGAAGCATCCTCCTCCTGGTGGTTCTCCTTCGCCTTCACCCTCGCCTTCTCCGCCATCGTCAAGCCGCGTGCCATCGTTCATGGGATCTTCTGCGGATACAGCGAAGTTGATTGGCGTGCCATTTAGTTCCGCTATGTTGAGGTATTCTTCCAAATTCGTGAAGCCGTCTCCATCAAGATCGCCGCTTCCCGAGTAAGGCTCGTTTTCGGGCCCGGTCGGAAAATCGAATACCAGGTAGCCTTCCGCGAGGGTCAGTCCGTCAATGGCCGATGGCATGAATTCGCCGTCGACCGTTGTCACGACCTCGTAGACCCCGGTCAAATCCACGCCGTTGTCCATTAGGGCGCTCGCTGCGGCTGTTTGGGTATCACTGGACAGGAGCATGAGGGCAGCGAACACATGTTTGAACGGCTCGAAGGTTGCCGACTGCTCTTCGGACTCTAGCGCCATTTGGTTTATATCGAAGGCGTTAAGCGTCACCTGCCTTAACGGATCATCCGCTTGCCGGTCGCAGACGACCGTCAGTAACGTTAACGCGAATTCCTCTGGCAGACCATCGAAATCAAAATCGTCGTTAGAAATGCCAAAATCTACTCTGAAAGCCTCAAGTTCGGAAGCAATCGCGCCCAAGAGACCGCATAGGTCCGGGCTACCGCCTTCACCTTCACCTTCACCTTCACCTTCTCCTTCTCCTTCTCCTTCGCCTTCACCTTCTCCTTCGCCTTCACCTTCTCCTTCGCCTTCACCTTCACCTTCTCCTTCTCCTTCTCCTTCGCCTTCGCCTTCTCCTTCTC
>JAPYPO010000799.1 GCA_029937645.1 Candidatus Hydrogenedentota bacterium | reverse complement strand
GGTCCATATGGGTAATCTCGGCTTTATTAACGTCGGTTCGGTTGGCCAGCCGCGCGACGGCGATCCTCGGGCGACTTTTGGAGTCATGGATCTGAAGACACATGTGTATCGGCAAGTCCGAGTCGATTATCCGGAGGACCGCGCCTCGGCCAAGAACGTGGATGCCGGGCTTCCCCCTTTTCGCCGCTGGGATTCTCCTTGAGATGTAGGTTTAACACGCCGTGGCGGGTGTGCGTGGCATTCCGAGGAGAGCTGTTTTTCAAGCGCCATTGTAGATAGGAGGGGTTCCAGTCCGGCAGGGCCACCATCGAATCAAGAAAAAGTAGGAAATTGCTATTCGGCTTTATGTATACTCTGCGAATCCATTTTGCGTGGAAATGTAGCGTATACTTGGACGTACCGTGCCGGTGAGGGTTCGGGAGGCGGTCGCTTGTCCGAAGTGGCCTCATTCGGAAGCACTGCCAGTGCAGGGATTTCTTAGGGCGAACTGAGTTCGGAGGCTTGGGTTTGAGATACGCCATAATTTCGGATATGCATGCTAATCTTGAGGCATTCGAGACCGTTCTCAAGAAGATTAAAGAATTGAGCGTAGACCAGATAGTATGTTTGGGAGACGTAGTCGGGTATAACGCAAACCCGAACGAATGCGTTGATATTGTTCGGGAGATGAAGATTCCTACGATTTGCGGCAACCACGATGCGGTGGCTTGTGGCATGGAGGAACCCTGGGGGTTTAATCCGGTGGCGCTTCAAGCGGCCATGTGGACCCGGGAAAACCTGCGCGCCGACAATCTTGAGTTTCTCCGTGGCCTGCCCGATGTGCAGAAGTTTGATTCTTTCTTGGCGGTTCATGGATCTCCGTCGAATCGCAACTCGTACTTGTTCACTTGGGAAGATGTACTGCCGCATTTTTCGGTGGTCGAAGAGCAGCAATGCACGATATGTTTCTTCGGACATACGCATAGCCCTGGTATCTTCTCGAAGGATGGCGTGTATACCGTCGACAGCAATTCCAAATTTGAGCTGGGCGACAGCAAGTCCTTCTTTATTAATGTGGGTTCCATCGGACAGCCGCGCGATGGCGATCCGCGATCCGCGTTTGGACTCATTGACTTGGAAACGCGGGAGTACGAGCAGATTCGGATTAACTATCCGGTGAAGCAAGCCGCCGACAAGATCACCGCCGCCGGCCTCCCACCCTTCCTTTCGGAGCGTTTGTTCCTCGGCCGCTAATCCCGCGGTAAAGGCCATCAATCCTGATGCGTAAAGTAACACGGGGTGGTCTTGCATTTGAACGCTGTAAGCGTTCCATTCCTCAGCCCAGGGTTCGC
>JAPYPO010000798.1 GCA_029937645.1 Candidatus Hydrogenedentota bacterium | reverse complement strand
GGTGAATATCGTCCCACACGGCGACCAAGATAAAGCCGCCGATTTCGTCGCCCCACTGCGCTCGGGAGAATCCGAAACGGTCGAGTACGTAGGTGTGCACAGGCGGCGGGATGGCTCTCGATACAAGGTCGAGGGTCAAATTCAACTCTCGCGTGAAGAAACCCCCAACGTGATTATCGCCGTGTTTCAGGATGTTACGGAGAAGAAAAAGGCCGAGAAGAAGCTTCAGGAACAACAGGAGGTACTTGAAGAATTGCTCCATACCCGTGCGCAGGAATTAGGGAAGACCGAGCAATACTTGCAAAGTACCATGCGGCAGCTCGAGCACCAAAAGTACGCCCTCGACGCCCATTCCATCGTAGCCGTCACAGATCTGCACGGGAGAATCACCTACGCCAACCAGAAGTTTACCGACCTGAGCGGGTATAACCAGGAAGAACTCTTGGGCAAGACTCACGCCATCGTAAATTCGGGGCATCACCCCCGTAGTTTTTTCGCCGAGCTCTGGCGCACTGTGTTGCGCGGCGACGTCTGGAAGGGTCAGATAAAGAACCGCGCCAAGGACGGTGTCCTCTATTGGGTTGATTCTACGATCGTGCCGTTGCACGGCGATGATGAGAAGGTCTCGGGGTTTGTGGCAATACGCACCGACATCACCGAGCGGAAAGAGCAAGAGATTGCATTGGAGATCGCAAAGGAAGCGGCCGAAGCGTCCTCCGTCGCGAAAAGCGCATTTCTGGCCAACATGAGCCACGAAATCCGCACGCCTATGAACGGTGTCCTCGGCATGGCGGAACTGTTGCTCGGCACCGACCTGACCGAAGTCCAGCGATTCCAGGTGGATGCGATCCTCCGATCCGGCGAATCGTTGATCATGATCATAGACGACGTGCTCGATCTCTCAAAAGTCGAGGCAGGCAAGCTCCTCATTGCGAAGGAGCCTTTCGATCTAGAGAAACTGACCCAGCAGGCTGCGGCAGTTTTAGCGCCCCAAGCCGCAAAGAAGACCCTCGCCCTAATTATACGGTATGCGGAGGACGCGCCCCGCCATATGCTGGGCGACGCGGCGCGCGTACGCCAGATCCTCGTCAATCTCATAGGCAACGCCATAAAATTCACCTCCGAAGGTCACGTACTGATTGAAGTAGAAGTGGACAGAGACTTCCGCAGTGGCTCGGCGCTTCGCATTCTAGTGGAAGACACTGGAATCGGAATCAAACCGGATAAGTTGTCCCATATTTTTGATGCCTTCACACAAGCAGACTCGACGGTGACTCGAAAGTTTGGAGGCACGGGCCTCGGCTTAGCGATCAGCCGGCAACTCGTCGATAT
>JAPYPO010000797.1 GCA_029937645.1 Candidatus Hydrogenedentota bacterium | reverse complement strand
CTTCAATCTCATTGGCTCCGGTCGCCGACGGGTCCATATGGGTAATCTCGGCTGAGTCAATCTAACACGACCGCGAAAGCGGGGGAGGTCTGACATTCATGGCTAAACTAAGAATCCGTGCTGGCGTCCGAATAGGAACGATTTTGGTGGTGCTATGCGTAGGCCTGGGTATTGTACTCGCGGGACCTCTGCCAAGCTCACTGAGCCTCGCCGATTCGAAGTGGTCCAACATCGACTACGGGCCGGCTATGAAACTCTCCGTACAAGTCTCCGAAAACAATATAGCCTACAAAGGCCTTGCGGTCCGCCTGGATACGGGCCCAGGGGGAGTATCCAGGGGCAAGGAGTTCATGGTTTTCGATACCGACACCCTACGATGGGCAGGAGGCTGGACCGGTGAGGGGTTCATTGATTGGCGCGGCATCGCGTTGAACGGCCAACACGAAATCCACCCGTCCATTATCGGCCCGCTTTGGTTCGCCAATCCTGTTCAACCGGGATGGGGGCGTCCGTCGGATGGCAGCTTTGCCGATGATCGCGTATTGGGCCGCGACGGGCTTCGCTACGGTACCCTCGCGCCGGAGTGGGGTCATTGGAATGGTCATTATGTCTACGACGAAAAAGTTGTGCTCTCCTATTCGGTGGGCGGTGTGGAGATACTCGAATCAGCGGGCGCTATGGGTCCAAGTTCTGACCGTGTGATGACGCGCACTTTGAATCTCGGCCCGCGCACAGTTCCGCTTGTCCTCCAGGTCGCCAGGGAAGAAGACGCGGACGTTTCCGTGGCTGACTTCGAAGGGCTCGATGTCGCCCGCTTCGAGATTCTTGGACAAAGCAGCGCAACCTTGCCGGAGACCGTAGCCACTGTTCGCGATGGAGGGGCCGGTTCCAAGTTCATAGCAACGGCGGGCGACAACGGTGAAATGGACTTGCGATTGACTATTCCGGCCGGCGAAGAACCGGTATCGCTCACCATCTACCTTGGCCGAATTTCTAAGGAGACAGGGTCCGATGCATTCGCGCGAGTCGTAAGAGAATCACAAGGCCCGTCCGATTTGACGACTCTTACGAAGGGCGGCCCGGCGCACTGGCCGGAGAAAATCGTCACGCAAGGCGAACTTGGAAATGAAGACGGCCCCTACGCCATCGATACGATCACGCACCCCGTAGACAATCCTTACCGATCCTGGATGCGCTTCGGCGGGTTTGACTTCTTTGAAGATGACAGCCGAGCGGCCATCTGCACATGGAATGGCGACGTGTGGATTGTCGACGGGATTGGCGAGTCGCTGAAAGAACTGACGTGGCAGCGAATCGCCACCGGTATGTTTC
>JAPYPO010000796.1 GCA_029937645.1 Candidatus Hydrogenedentota bacterium | reverse complement strand
GGATACTACATCGAAATCTCGAAAGCCAACAGCCATCTGGCGCCACCGGAATACGAGCGCAAACAAACGCTGGTCAACGCGGAACGCTACATTATCCCAGCGCTCAAAGAGCGTGAAGTGGAAATTGTCGACGCGGAAGAGCGGATGCAAAAGCGGGAGTACGAGTTGTTCACCGCCCTGCGCGAACGCATCGCCGCCGAGGCCAACCGGATACACCAAACGGCCGATGCCATCGCCACAGTGGACGTGATCCTGTCTTTCGCAGAGCTCGCCATCACGCAGAATTACACGAAGCCAACCATCGATACAGGCGGCGAACTCCGCATCCGCGACGGACGCCATCCGGTCGTGGAACATCTAATGAAGACTGGCGAATTCGTCCCGAACGACATTGTCCTTGATCCACTGGACGCCTCGCTGCACATCGTGACCGGCCCCAACATGGCGGGCAAGTCCACCTATCTGCGGCAGGTCGCGCTCATAACACTCATGGGGCAGATCGGTTGTTACGTGCCTGCGGCCGAAGCGCGCATAGGCGTCGTGGATCGCATCTTCACCCGCGTCGGCGCATCCGACAATCTGGCGCGTGGCGAAAGCACCTTCATGGTCGAGATGATCGAGACCGCGAATATCCTCAACACCGCCACATCGCAAAGCCTCATCGTCCTCGACGAAATCGGACGGGGCACGAGTACCTTTGACGGCATCTCCATCGCGTGGTCCGTCGCCGAACACATCCACAACGACCTCAACGCAAAGACCCTGTTCGCCACCCATTACCACGAGTTGAGCGAATTGGGAAAGCAACTCGAACGCGGAAAAAACGTCAACGTCTCGGTGCGTGAATGGGGAGGCAAGGTCGTCTTCCTCTACCGAATCGCCGAGGGTGGCGCCGACCATAGCTACGGCATTCAAGTCGCCAAACTCGCCGGCCTTCCCAACGAAGTCATCCACCGTGCCCACGAAATTCTCGACCACCTGGAATCGGGGAACACGGCTGCGTTGGGCATTCCCGAACAGATGTATCTATTCGGTCCGCAACGGCCTGCGAAGGACTCCGAGGTTGAAAAAGCGTTGCAGCCCATCGACCCCGACACGTTGAGCCCGAAAGACGCCCACGAGCTTATCTACCATCTGAAGAAATTGTTGGACGACGCCTCGGAAGGGTGATTTTTACCACGAAGAATTTCCACTTGGAAGATTGGCAATGATTAGCTGGTTCTGGTGCATTGGTTCATAAAGAAGCCAATATATATTCACTCAGAAAAACTACGTGTTTTGTCATTGCGAGTCAGAACCCGCTTCGCGGGAAATTGGGATAAGAAAGGGGCT
>JAPYPO010000245.1 GCA_029937645.1 Candidatus Hydrogenedentota bacterium | reverse complement strand
CGCATACTCGTGCCGTGCTTCCGGGCTATCTTGGAGAACGTATCGCCGGGTTTGACTCGGTAGGTGCCTGTTCTGGGCATGGCGGCCTTGGCTTCCAAAGACGCGCTGCCACCGGGGTAAATGACGAGCTTCTGGTCGATTCTCAGCCCGGATCCGACCATCTCATTCCAAACCTGTATGTCGGCAATGCCCACTTTGTACTTCGTGGAGATTGACGTCAGGCTCTCACCTTTTGTGACGGAATGGATAAGAGACTCTCCCTCGGGCGGGGCGGATGATTCCTTAGGGGCCGGAGCGGCGGAAGCCGTTTCCTCTGCTTCATCCGGGGTTACCGACAGGCCTGCGACGAGGGCTTGCAGTGGCGGCATGCGAATTTCGAGGACCGTCCCGGCTTCCAGCGTATCCCCCTCGATTTTGTTCCATGCCCGAATGGAATCAGCGGATACCACATACGACTGTGCAATGGCCTCTAACGACTCGCCCGCCTTTACCGTGTAGGTAATCGCGAAAAGCTCTTCGGTCTCTGTTTCCAGTTTCTCCGGCGACGAATTTTCTTCGGCAGCCTCGGGGACGGGCTCGGTATTTGAGACCACCGCCTCGGTCGCTTCGTTTTGGGACTCTGATTCCAGGGCGTCCTCGACAGGCGAGACATCGCCCTCCTGTATTTCCTCTATCGTTTCCTCAAGCGGCTGCTCAGGCGCAGTTTCAGCCTTCGGGCTTACTTCCTCAACACTGGGCTCTTCGTCAACGACTTCTGGAACCGAAGATTCCTCTCCTACTTCGACTTCCGTGTCGGGGGCTTGTAGTTGAGACTGCTCGATTTCCTCGGCATCTATCTCGACATCGCCCTCCACGCCTTCGGCAGCGATTTCGGCAACGACTTGGGATGGCTCCGCTTCCACTTCCAATTCTGCAGTGGGTATTTCGACATCTGCGGACTCGGGTTCCAGCGCTTCTCCCGCATCCGTTTTCTCGGATTCTTCTGTGGCGGCAGGCGATGGTTCCGGCACGGGTTCTGGTTCAGGCGTGTCTACGCTTTCCGTCGAACGGTCGGAGGGTGTGGCCTCCGGCACAGCCGATTCCTCAAGGGCTGGTACCTCCGGTTCCGAATCGGGCTGCGCGATGGTCTCCGCGTCAACCGTTGCTCCGCCGTCAGCCGCAGAAGGCGAAGCGACTGTAGCCGGAGTCTTGTCCTCATTTTCCACCGCTTCCGTGACGGGCTCTTGCTCGGTCGGTGCCTCGATCACCGCCGGTGCCTCGGTGCCGGCGGAGGGAGCGTTGGATAGCGTGTCGGATACGATAATCTCGATGCCGGTGTCGGCAACGTCGGCGGGGTCGAATTTACCTGGGGATTGCGCGATATCGCTGATAGGCAATTGTTGAACCGTGGCTGTCGGCGTAAACGCGACGGGCTCCGGATCCGGTTGCGCCGGCGGAACATTGGCCGCCACCGTGACGGGGGCATCGAGTTGCGGCAACGGACCCAGCAGCCCAGTCGGTTCGTCGAGCCATTTTCGCCAGACATCCAACCGGGCCTTGCTTCGGTCCAACTGTTTCCGCGATAGATCGCCCGATTCAACGGCCGCCTCTATGGCGCGGCAGACTTCATCCACCAGATCCGGATCCGCGCCCAAAAGGATGAGCGCGTCACAACCGGCTGCAAGGGCCTCGACTGCGGCCGTCGCGATGCCCCGTTCCCGAATGACCTGATCGGAGGAAAGGTCGGCGGCGATAACGACGCCTTCATACTCAAGGACATCGCGGAAGATTCCGCTCACGACGGTGGGCGACAGGGAGGCGGGTCGTTCCGGCTCGATGCCTTCTTGCGCATCGCTCAAGAATGGAATCGCCGTGTGTCCGACCAGAATGCCTGGAATGCCTTGTTGCACCGCTTCGTCGAAGGGGAACATGGCCATGGCGAGGCTTGTGGAGTCGCCCTTCATCACCGGGTAACCCGTATTGGGATCGCGGGCCACCGAACCGTAACCCGGAAAATGCTTGACGACGGGCAACACGCCGCCTTCCATCATGCCGTCTGCCACAGCTAAACCCATGGCGGCAACCACCTCGCCATCTGAGCCGAAGGAGCGGGTTATGAGGCTTGGGTAGTAGGAGGCCGAATCATAGATGTCGAGCACCGGGCCGAAAACGATGTTGATGCCCCGGTCCGCAGCCTCCGCAGCAAGGTCAACGCCAACGCCGCGCGCGGCACGCGTATCGCGCGACCCGCCCAAGACCGATGCGCCCGGCGCGTTCGCAATCCCAAGCTCGTTTCGGTCGCCGCCTTCGTGGTTGAGCGCTATCAGAGGAAGCGCGCTAAAACTTGGCTCGTCGGGGCTGACGGCTTGCTTGATCTCGCGGACGAAACTTAAGGTCTGGGTCCGCCCGCCGAGATTCGAGGAACGTAACACGACGCCGCCCGGTTTTATTTTCGTCAGGAGTTCGCGCGAAGCGTCATTCAGCCACTGTCCATTCACCGCGATGAATAGATGACGTCCCGGCCAGACGCCGCTTTCTACAGGAGGTTCTTCGACGGGCACCGGTTCGGGCTCGGATTCAGGTTCGGGTTCGGGCGCTGATTCAATTTCAGGTTCAGGTTCGGGTTCGGGTTCGGGCTCAGGCGTTGGTTCTGGTTCGTTAGCAGGTTCCGGTTGTTCAACCGATGGAGCTGAGATGTCAGCAGGAACATCGACCGCGCTGGATAGCTGGACCGGCGAATTGCTAAGCGCGAAGTGAAGGGAGTACCCCATCCCGAACGCGATAACGAAGGTCGCGAAGAATGCGGCGAACAACGAGTTAAAGGACTTGCCCACATCCATAGCGGAATTTAAACTCCCTGTTGCTTGGATTGACGGATCGTGGTACGCGAGAACGGTACCCCCCGCCCGGGTTGACCCTAGCATACGGATGGGGGTGTGTCCAGCAAGATTTACAGGGTATTTCTTGACGAACGTGCGGCGATTTGGTACGAAATTTTAGCAGTGCGTAACCGCTTGAGGCTACGTGTCTTCTGTCGTATCAACGTCTCGCCGCACATCGACGATGCGGCCCTTGAACACGTCAACGACTTTTGCCACATGGGGATCTTCCAGGGCCTGCTTCTCGTCGGACTCGTTTACCGTGCTCGTGGGCGCGACGCGAACTTCCTCTTCTTGACCACGCTGCCTGCGTGGGGCTGAAGCCTGCTTCTTTGGAGGGGCGGCACCGGGGTTGGGGTTTTTCCTGGGGGATGGCGGCGGCGCGACTGGAGCTTTCTTAACAACCGGAGCTTTCTTAACAGCCGGCGGCGCTTCTGCAATTGGCGGCGCGCCTCCCTGAACCGCGCGCGGAGGAGTCGTGGCTTCCTTGACTGGCAGTAGTCCCGACTCGCTCATGGCCATAAGTTTCTCGAGTATGGTGTCTACGGACACCTCGACCGACCGCTTCGATATTTGGATAAGCAGCGCTTCCAACGCCGTCCGTTGCGCGAGCTGGGTATCGAAACCTTGCGACAGCTCCGCGAAGGCCTCCACCAGACGAATAAGTTCTGTCAGCGTGAACAACTCCGACCGGCGCGTCATCTCCGTAACTTCTTCATCCGGCAACGCGAGAAGCTCGGTGGGCGCGGCGGTCTTGCACACAAGAAGGTTTCGGTAATAGCGCAGGATTTCGTCAACGAATTGCCCGAGATCCTTTCCGCTCACCACGACCTGCTCCACCATCGTCAGCAGCGCGCCGATATCCTTGTCGTGGATGGCGTCGCACAATTGGTGGAGTACGCTCCAATCCACGAGGCCCAGCACGTCGAACACATCTTGAAAGGTAATACTGTCGCCGCAATACGAAATCAGCTGATCGAGAATACTTTCCGCATCGCGAACGCCTCCGTCCGCCGCCCTGGAAATCGCGTGGAGCGCTTCGTCGCTGCACGAAACGCCCTCGGTCTCCAGGATTTCGCGGAGCAATACGACGAGGCCATCGAGGCCGACCCGTCGAAAATCGTAGCGTTGGCAGCGCGAGATAATCGTCGCGGGAATCTTGTGCGCCTCGGTAGTCGCGAGAATGAAAATGGCGTGTGCGGGCGGCTCTTCCAGGGTCTTGAGCAGCGCGTTGAAGGCTGCCGGCGTCAACTGGTGGACTTCGTCGATGACGTAAATCTTGTACCGGGCGCTTGAGGGCACCATGCGGATGTTCTCGCGAATCTGCCGCACATCTTCCACGCTGTTGTTCGACGCGCCGTCAATTTCGATGACGTCGATATTGTTGCCGGCGGCGATGGATACGCAATTGTCGCAGACGCCGCAAGGCTCGGGGGTGGGGCCATCGACCGCCGCGCAATTGAGCGCCTTCGCGAGGATGCGCGCCGTGGTGGTCTTGCCGATCCCGCGCGAGCCGATGAAGAGGAAGGCGTGGCCGACGCGGCCTGCGCGGATCGCGTTTTGGAGAGTTCGTGTTACGTGTTCTTGGCCGATGACTTTGTCAAAAGCCTGGGGCCGCCACTTTCGGGCGAGGACCAAGTAGTGTCCATCAGCCATTGCAGTAATGTCCGTCAGCCATACCAGTAATGTCCATCAGCCATTGCAACCCCGCAGCGCCATCATGCCTGTTCGGTAGAAAAAAAAGAACCCGCGCACCCACCGTCGATCACAGAATCCAGGACGGCAACGGAGTGAGTAGCTCCAACCAGGCAATCCTACAGCACACGGGAAGATCCACCTGCGGCTGCTTCCTTCCGGACCTGACCGAGTCCGGCGGCATCCCATTGAGTAGGACCCAGCCATCAACACTACACGTCCCGCACCAGCTGAAGGAAACTGCGCCCTCGGGTGGGAATTCGACCTCGCTAAAGCGGATTGCGAGTGCAGGGCACCGCTAATTCCCCGTCTAGCGCGGGTAAAAATATGTCGGTAATAACCCCCAAAGTGTAGCATAGGCCCGAAGGGGTGGTCAATGAATCGCGCGTTATGTTGTGTGGGTCGCCTAGCAATTATGGCGTGCCACCTCTGAACAAGTTGGTTCTTCATGAAATTGCGGGGTTTCTTAGACGGGCCTTCGTTTCAGGAACAGATGAGAAATTCCCTCAACAGGGATGCAATCGTCTAGCCCCAAAAGAAATCACTCTCTTACTGTCATTGCGAGTCAGAACCCGCTTCGCAGGAAATTGGGATAAGGAAGTCGCCAAATCCGGACAAAATGGGAACCGCAACATCCTTACTCGGCAACGGACACGTCTGCCACAGCGGACAATGCGATCCACACTGCTGCAAGCGTCGCGAATACAACCCATGAATCATCGCATTCCGATTCCCCAACGGAGCCCCAATCCCCGAATGCCCCCCATGATACCGACACCGTCCATTCACATGATCCGACCCAAGCGTACACGGAGTCCATGCGGGGGAGTGGGCGCCGCAGATGCGGCGGCCTAGTTGGTTTTCGACGAGTTCGTCTTGGGTTATCCATTCTTGGTCCCATTTTGGGCTTAGGGGTGTTCCGCGTTTGGTGGTTTGTTCTGGTTCCATTGCCTTTCCTTTTTTTTGACGGGATGACAGGATTTGGGTGTGGGGTGGTCTGGCCGTCCTGTCCATGTGCCCCTATAGATCGGGTTGGTGTGTTGCGTGGGCGGCTTGGTGTGGGTTGGGAAACAATGGGCAAATTGTTGACGAAAGATGTCGTAGCTTTGGCCAATAGTCGCGACGACTTCTGACTAAATAGGCGACTGTCCCCGGGTTTCCCCGGGGTGTGCTACCTGTCGCCACCCTGTCATTGCGAGTCAGAACCCGCTCCGCGGGAAATTGGGATAAGAACAGAGACGAGAACCGCGTGCTACCTCCAAACTAGGGCGGTTCCGGCAGGCCCGCGGCGCGTCTCGCGGACTCCAGAAAGTCGTCCTCATGTACGATTACTGTCGTCGCACCACTCTTCCTGTTGTCTTTCACTTCCTCGATCTTTCTGCCGTAAGTGGAATAGATCCAGCTCGGCGTACTCAGTGCACCAATCACGAGATAGTCTAGTTTCTTGGAGACACTCGACTTCACAATAGCGCCAAGGCCTTCGGCGACATCCGCAAGTGCGGAGCGTTTTCCGTAAGATGCGGTCCCAGTAAAGCAGAACGACCTATTCTCAAATTGGACGTCCACAATTGTATCGCATATCCCACGGACGGTAGAAACAACCGGTGCGTCGGAACTGAATCGCGGTAGGTCGTCTCTGTCATGAATCACCATATTTCCAGTACCGACTTCAGAGAAAGACTGGCAATACTCTAAGCCCGGATTTCCCATTTGGAAGAGTCATCTTGAGATCCGCCGGCATCGAT
>JAPYPO010000244.1 GCA_029937645.1 Candidatus Hydrogenedentota bacterium | reverse complement strand
TGGCTATGCAGGGCATGTCACTCGATCCGGCGCAGTCGAAGGTGGTTCTGCTGCGCGCCGAGGAGCTGCTCCAATACGTCATTGATGAGGGCGGCGAGACTGCGGAGGTGTACGCCGACCTTGCTTCCGCGAGAGGCCTCTTAGGCAACGTTGAATCGGCTACCGAGGCGCTGATTAACGGGCTGCGTCTCGATCCCTCCAACCATGCGGCCTTGCTACAAATGGCCCGCATTAAGGGGGAATCCGCCCTACAGACTTACAGCGCCAGTGATCAGCGCCTTGCCCTCGACTTTTACGAGAACTTGCTGCGGAGCGGACCCCTGTCGTCGCAAGTAGCGGGGCCTTACGCTACATTCCTCATCCACCTGGGCGAGACTCGCCAAAGTGAATTTCTCCTTCGGGCGATTGCGGCATCGGATCCCAACTCGCCGGCGCCCCGAATGCTCGAACAGGTTCAGTCCATTGTAGAAGCGCTCATTAGGCTTGAGTCGAAGCTACAGTCTCAACTTGATACGGATCCGAATGACCCCGAAGTTCTAAGAACTCGCATTAACCAGAAAGTCTTGCTCGGCGAATTTCAGAATGCCGTTTACCTGATTGATGAACTCTTCGAGCAGCATGACCCCGATCTTGCAACTTGGTTTCTTCTGGCAATGGGCAAGGTTCGCATGGGCACTGTAGACCAATTTTTTGATGATTGGCCCGAGGCGCCGGACCCACCCTTAGGCGCCTCACCGCCCTGGTATGAATTGGCGCAGCGTTTCGCCAGGACAAACGAATGGGACGCCGCGCGTCGCGCACTGGAACGCGACACCGAACGCGTCGAGGGACGCCCACCGCCGCTGGTCTCGCTGGCAAGTTTCGCGCTGAACGTTGGAGACGCCCAACGCGCCTCAGAGCTTCTCATGAGGGCAACCGAGACGAACCCAGAGAGCCCGGAACCGTGGCTATTGTTGGCGGAACTCAGCAACGCGGTCGGCCAGCGCGACCAAGCTGTCCAAATGCTGCAACGCGCGAAGGCGAAGGGCGCTGACGCGACTGCGCTGGAGAAACTTGAGAAGGAGCTCGGCGCGGATCTGACGAATTCCACGCCGCCGACCAGGCGCAGCGTTATTCGTCAGTAGCCTTGATGAAACGGGCGGTCCATTGCACGGCCCCGTTCGCGCCGCACCGGAAGCGGATCCGAACGACCCGGTCCTTCTGCGTCGCCTCTGCCGCACCGGTGGATACGACTACATTCTGGTAGGTGTAGGGTTCGGGCGCGAGTAATGCCAGTTCGTATGGCGTATTGGCGATGCCTCTGAATTCGCCTCGGAGTGTACCCGAGGCCTCGTTCCATTCGATGGCGGTGAATTCCGCCGCGCCCTGCAAGAAATGGCTATCGATCGAAAGAAGCATGGGGCGCGCACGATAGGGCTTCAGGCCAAGCAGTCGGACGCCTTGTCCCGGCACGCGTACTTGAGCCTGCACACGCGCTGTTCCGAAATAGCGGCCCGACCAAAAATCGTAAACGGTGTAGGTTGCCGCAGGATCCAGCCCCAGTTTTGCGAAATCCAAGACGAGGGTTGTGGCGTCAGTTTCTCTCCAATTGAACAAACCCACCACCTGCCATTCGCCGATGGGGGAATCCACGGGCAACGACCATATTCGCGGCTGGTCGCGCTCGAAGAGATCCGCGGGCCGCACGAAGGTCTTCGAGACGGGAAGGAGTCGGCGCAAAAGCTCAAACTGCGCGTCACTCAGATCCGGCGGGTAATCGCCAAACCGAACGCCGCCGCCGAGCATGGCCTCGGCAGTAAGCCAGGCGAGGACATTCGCGTCGGTCAACGGCTTGTCGCCCCCAGCATTCCAGCGCGCCCGGGTTCGATGCAGTCCGAAAAATGCTGTCCCCCCGTCCACAGCGCGTGATGGATAGCGGAAATAAGATTCACGAACGGCTCCGGTTAGGGCGTCGGCTGCGCCCCGGTATCGACTTGACACGACCGAGTCCCACCGAGGCGCACTCTCGGGCCGACTGCCTGCCGCGAGCGTGCCGATGTGGGTTGCCGCGCTGCTGCCTGCCGCCCGAAGCGTTCGCGTCCGGCCAAACGAATTGTGAAACACCGCCAACGCGTCGCTCGCGATCGTCACGCGCGTGGCCCATGGATTCGCAAAGCGCTCCGCATAGAATGGCGCGTCTGCCACGCCCACATCCAACGAATCGAATCCCCAGGCCGCGAATCGTTTGCCCAAGGACGCCACGTAGTCCAGCGCTCCCACAGCCGTAACATCGAGCACCTTCACCTTCGACCCGAATTTCGCGCGGCCTTCTTCGTTGGGAGAGACCACCCAGTCCGGATTCGACTGTGCAAACACCGAATCGGGGTCAACGAGGAACGGCGCAACCCACAGCCCGGCCTTCATGTTTCTATCGTGAATATCTTCGACCAGGCCGCCGAGCCCATCAGGAAAACGATTCGAATCCGGCATCCAGGCGCCGCGACTGTCCTGCCACCCTTCGCCCACACTAAAATGATTCCAGCCGTACCGGCCCAGACGCGCGTCCATAACGGCCAACGCTTCGCGCAACGCGGGTTCGTCATACGCCGGCCCGGCAGGACCCGACGCCGAGTCCCACCCATGAAGCAAGATCCGTTTGCGGCCCGCCACCCGATTCGCGGCGGCAACCGCTCTTCCGAAACGCTCCAAACCGTCACCCGGTGAAGATTCCGCGACGGCAACGTAAAAAACCTCCGACTCAAGCATCGCGCCCGGCTCTACGGTAATCGGCGGATCGAAATCGCAGCGAGCCTGAAATAGATCGAAGGCCTCCGGCTGGGGCTTTGCCCCCTGCGACATCGTCACGGAGGTTAGCGCCCGGTCGTGGGTAAGAAAACCGGCTACGAGCGACCGACCGGTTTCGCTGTTGAGGATCGCTATAGGTCCATTTCCCTCCGAGCCTTGCGATTCCAAGCGAAGGCGGGATGATCCGAAGTTATCCAATACGGCTGAAGATGCTGTGCCCGCTCCCAATGTGACCAGGCCTTTCCCGGGCGGGCCGACACACCACGGATAGAGGGCTTTCACCTGTACGGGTTTCTTCGTCGTGTTGATGAAGGCGACCTGCACGGCGAAGAAGGGCTGCGTAAGATAAGCCCGCAGATGCCATTCCACATCGCGATTCTTGATCACGATCCCGTTGCCTTCGCCCAGGGGATCGCGGACGACCGTGCGCGCGCTGGTACGGCCATCGACCTTGAGCCTGCGAGGCCGCTCGTCGCCCTCCAACCAGACCATGGGAAAGGCGTTCGCGAAGACGGGATTGTCCGAAGCAAGGGCGACATCAACGCGTCCATTCTTTTGAATGGCGATGTGATAGAGGCCTGTGTTGAGGGAGCGGTATTCGCGCCCAGGGCGATACGTGACACGTTGTGCCTCCGCCTCCTCCAGCCAAGCCGCGCACGCGGCGACGACTAGGATGGACAGCCCCACGACGGCGCGACCCCGGATCATATGCATCGAAGATTACCCAAGAGTTACCCGCCTGCCCGATTCACTCGATTTATAGACCGCGAGCGCTACCTCCAACGCATCACGCCCCGCGCGGCCCGACATGGTCAGCCGCTCTTTTCCCGCCACCACGTCCATCCAATGATCGATTTCGATTTCCCAACCGCCGGCCGCCGGGTTCTTTTCCAACGTCGTGTGCTTGCTTACGCCATCTTTTCCGGCGGAAGCCTCGCCGCCGAATTGTTGGAGGCCCCGTTCGTAATCGCAGATGAGCGAACCTTCCGTACCGTATATTTCCAAGCCGCCGAACCCCGGCTTGCTGGTCCACCCCACTTCGATATAGCCCAACGCGCCATTCTTAAATTCGACTATCAAGACGGCGTTGTCATCCACTTCAATCTTCTTGATAAGTGTTGCCGCGTGCCCACTCACCGAAACCATCGGACCGAATAGCCACAGCGCCAGGTCGATGGCGTGGATGCCCATATCCAACAGGGCACCGCCGGCCGATAACTCTTTGTTGTAGAACCAACAGTTTTTCGCCCAGCCGGGGTATGGCCCCCCATGCGCAAAGCGAATGCGAATCATGAAGGGCTTCCCGATGGCCTTCTCCTTCAGGAGTTGCTTGCAACGCTGAGGCCCCCTGAAGAGCCGGTGCGTGAAGCCAATCATAAGCTTCTTACGCTTCCGCTTCGCCGTGGCGATCATTTGATCGGCCTCTTTCAACGTAGTCGCGATGGGCTTTTCGCAGAGAACATGGCAGCCCGCTTCCAGCGCGCCGATGACGTTCTCCGCATGAAACTTGTTCGGCGTGCAGACGCTGACCACATCCAGGTTTTCCTGATCGAGCATGTCGCGGAAGTCGTCGTACGCGTTCAAATTGCCAAATTGATCCTGGATTTCGCCGTGACGCGCCACGGCCGGATCCGCAAAGGCCACGAGATTGGCCTTGCCGTGCTTCTTGTATCCGGGAAAATGGCATTCCTGCGCGATAGAACCCGCGCCGATTACCCCAACCCGATAGGTACGTTTCGCTGCCATATAGTCGGTGCCTTCCGAGAAAGTATCTTCTCTCGTTTCGATGACGATGCTCGTGGTCTTTGCTGGAGCCATTCTATCCGCGGAAGAACGGCCTCGCAAGCGCCGTGTACGGTCACCGCATTCAGGTAGAGTCAAAAATCGCGTTCTCTGTGCCGGATCGGAAAATGACTACCGGTTGAATTTCTGCGATTGACGATAAATGATGTTATTGGTTAACGATAATCTAATTCAGAATTTATACGCTTCTATGCGGAGAATTCGAATTGCTATCCTGGGAAAACCCAGAGTTCATTGCGCGGCCAAAATATTCATTACCTTTACCATTTTCAATAAAAAGCGCAAAATAAGCACTACCGTAGGTGATAAAATCGATAGCTTTCGCCGACAACGGGAATGACTGTGAAGTAAAATTGATAATATCACTAATTTGTGATATGTTGAGTCCGCAATTTTATTGCTTTAAGGACTTTTCTTAATTTTAGCCACGCGCCAATATCTATAGATTACAAATAAAACCTATGGTCGCCGTGATTTGTTCGGTTGGCTATGGTTTATTCATCTGTTAGCAGTACGGTACGACTCTCTTGGGATGCAACTAACGAAACGGTAAGTAGAGAATGAGGGGATTGTAATTATGAAGAAAAAATTATTTTGCGCGTTAGCCATGGTATTCGCTGTAGGGCTAATGGGCGCGCCAGCTATGGCACAAACCCCAGACCCGTTTGTGTGGTTGGGCTTTGAGGGCGAAAACGATCATACGGGCGGCGTTGTGAATATACAAAACGGTGAATTGAGCCTCGTCTCGCCGGACGTGCCAGAAGGAGGAGGGAGCAACTCGCTACACGCTACTTGGCCTGCCACAGAAGGCGGAGCAGATGTGCAGGGTTTTCTGGATTCGCCCCTTGGTGACACTCAAGATTTCTCGGAGTATAACTTCATAAACTTCTACCTCAAGAGCCAAACCTTTGGAAATGCCAGGGATTTGGTTATTCTCTTCCGAGAGGTCGGTGGCATCCAGGCCCCATGGTTTGGAGGACGGATAGACGCGCTGCCCGGATACGAAGATAACAAGTGGTTCTACGTGTCGATACCGATATCTTCTTTAGAACTGGAGGGTGGCTTCACTTGGGCGACAGTTAACGATTTCCTATTATTTACGTGGAATGACAACGAGGTAGAGCCCTTGGAGTTCTATATGGACCATCTTACGCTTAGTTCCACACCGGAAGCGGGGATGCTGGGTGGAGGCGGTGGCGGTGGCGGAGGCGGTGGCGGAGGTGGGGGCGAAGGCGGTACGGCAACGTACTTGGGATCGCACACAGCAAGCCATGCGCGTCTCGGTGACTCCGCTCCCAGTGAAGGGAATATGGTCGTGGATTACACGGGTGCAACCATCAACTTCAGTGCAGACGGGAGTAACAGCGGAGCACGTTTTCCCGATGAAGAGGGGGGTCTGATCAGTTTTGGTACGAGCGATTTCGTAATTACACTGGTCATCGAAAGCGTCACGATTCCAGATTTCAACGTCAACCCCATTGCCTATGCCATCTACGCGAACCAAGGGGCTGCGGGCACCCCTGGGGGCCCCAGGGATGATAACTCCAACAACGCGAATAGAACAGACGCCTGGGCGTTCCTTGCCAATGACAACGGGACGGATCGGATCGTGGGCAGCAGGGCATTGTATCCCAACCTGACCCTTGCCAGCCCCGACTTCCCGTCGCCGGTGACATTTCCTGTGACGCTGACGATCGAGCGTTCGGGCGGCACGACGATTACGATGTCGGCCGTCGACGCTGCAAAGGCTGTTCTCGACCTCGGAACGAGTGAGGTCGACG
>JAPYPO010000243.1 GCA_029937645.1 Candidatus Hydrogenedentota bacterium | reverse complement strand
AGGCGATTTCACCTTCGAAGTCAAACTGACCGAAGGTTCCTGCTCCGCGGAGGCCAAAGGTGTGGATCGTCGTAACTTCGTCGAACTGGTCAACACCGAAGATGTCTTCGATGGTGTCGCTGATGCCGCCGAGGAGGCCGCCGTTTGGCGTCGCAAGGGTGGGTTCAGCCGCGTCACGCAGCCCGATGTAGTACAAGTCAACAACCCAATCTTCGAGACCATTGTAGGTCGCATAGATGCCTCGAAGATCCGTGTCTCCATCTTCTTCCACAGCACCCGTCTCGACCAACTTCGCCCAAAACGTGGTGATGTGCCAATTCTCCAGCTCGTAGCGCCCGGAGATACCGTCGAACGACAAGCCGGTGAAACCAGCGGCCGTATCGTTATTACCCATCAGCCACTCGCTGCCAAGCATGATTTCCTGACGACCGATGCGATAGCTAACCGGACGCCCGAAGACTTCGCGCGCTTCGATGTAGCCTTGATACACATCCACATCGTTTGCAAACGGACTTTGCGCAGCGTTGGCAGAAAAGATATAGGAATCACGAAAGTTCGTGCCCCAAATCTCATAACTGTCCAACTCAATGAAGGCCGACACATCGTCCGTGAAATCCGCGGAGACGCTGACCGTGGTGCGCTGTTCTACGAACGCAGCGCTGTGGCCGGTGTCGTCAAACTGAAAAGCGCCAGCAAAGGGGTTGAAAACACGGGGGCGGGGTTGGGGAACGGCTTCCGGCGAATAGTAATTGCCGCGAATCCGAAGCGAACCGCCCACTTCGACATTTTGCAACTCGGCATAAGCCGGAACTGCAATCGCCACGATGCACGCGGCGAGTAGTACATTTAAAGTCAAACGCATGATGCGTTGTCTCCTCACTCTTTTTTAATTCCATTTCGTTTGGGAGCGCCGAAAAACCCGGCGGCCCCAAGGGTGTAATTTTATGGGTCAACATCTTCCTACAATGATCCGGGGAGCAGCAACGTGGCTGGCGGTTTCATCCCTCCTTTAGGCTCCAATTTGATGGATCACGTTCGATGGACTGGTACTGAATATGGGCGGCGGGTGATCGAGAATCGCCCAAAGCTTCCGCGTCCTGAGACGATCGTGAGTGCAATACTACTACGGTTGACAGAATTTGTCAATGTTTATCATTTTTATCAGTTTGCGCCTGTCTTCTTCCAACTCTCAATATCTAGACCCGTTCGGTGAAACCGGCCCCATCGTAACTAACGCTATGCTACCGTGCAAGTTTGAACCACTAGTTTGAAGCATCCATCCCATTTCCCCTGTGCTATACTGAGCAGCCAGGAGGACAGGCCCATGCGACTACTAATCATGTGCTCTATATGCGCCATTCTGGCTGGCTGCGGCGAAAGCGGCAAGGTGCTGCCCGTCGACGAGTTGGAAACCAAGCAAGGCCAGTTGGACGCCGTACGGGGACAGACCGGAATCCTTAAACTGGAAAAGGCGATTCAGTCTTACCACAGCACGCACGGATCCTTTCCGAGCACCCTCGATGAGCTCGTTCCAGATCACTTGCCCGTCCTTCCCACAAAGCCCGATAGCACCGCCTATGGCTATGATCCCGCCACCGGAAAAATCATCAACTGAGGATCAATTCATGCGTCGCGCGCTGCCATTCATTTTGATCACCTTAACGGTGCCGATGCTATCCGGCTGCTTCGTCGAGTTGATGACGACCACCGCCATCCAGGGCCAACTCGCCGCGGAAAACGCCAAGGCGGCCCAACGGCAATTAGCCTACGCGCGCGACTCGCTCGCAGAATCGCATATCTCCAGTGCCATCCGAATGTATCAAGCCGAGTACGGACAATACCCGCCCCGGTTGAGCGCTCTGGTACCGACGCATCTGCCATCCCTTCCCCTAAACCCCGACGGCGCACCCTATTATTATGATTTTCGCACAGGCGCATTCGCGCCCCAGCCGCCCCCGGGTGCATCGATAGTCACGGCGACAGATGAACAGACTATGCGAACCACGCTTCAGGCCATCAATCTGTTCGCGCGCACCAATGGGCAGTACCCTCCGACACTAGAGGCGCTCGTAACCTACTCCTACCTGCCCGCCACCCCCACCACCGAATCAGGTAGCGCCTTCATGTACAACCCCCAGACTGGCACGCTTCGGCACCCAGACGGGTCCACGGGATTTACCCCGCGCGGCAACGCAGCCCGCCAAGGCGCCGGTCGCGCACCCGGTGGCTACGGACAGCGCCAGCTCGACGTGATCGATGAATTGGATTTATAACTAACCGTTCGCAAATTCATACGGATCCATGGCCACACACGAATAGTATCGGCATTCGTGTGTATTCGAATTCATTAGTTGTTCAAGAACTCCAATATTCTGCTGCCCGAGATTTTCCGTCTTATGGTATATTCAGCCTCAACGTCCAACTGACGCGAATCAGTAGCACCCAAGGGGGAATACCATGAACGAAAACACGAGATTCGTCGCCCTAATCCTCGTTTTCTGTCTACTCGTTGCGGGGGTGTGGTGGTGGCAATCCGGCGATGCCCCGAGCAACCCAGCCGATCCGCCCCGCGAACCGACACGCGTCTCTACGAGCGATACCGAGCCTTTTGACGAAGTGCCCGAAGCCCCGTTCCCAAGCACCGCAGCACCGGAACCCACGTCGTCTGCGTCTGAAAATTCATCCACTCCCGAGCCCGAAGAGGGTCTGCAGTCATCACGTAACCGCAAACGCCGCCCGGAATCCTCTCGAAGAAACGTCGGCGTGATTCGAGGCCAAGTTACGGCGGGCGATGCCGGCTCCATTCCGGATGATCTCCGCGTCCACATATTACATATGACCTGGAAGAAGCACGAAACGCCCAAAGATGACGGCTTGGCAAAATCGGCACGCATCGATGCGGACGGCAAATTCGAATTTACGAAACTCCCCTTTGGCCGCTATGCGATTTCGGCCGAAGGGACTGGCGCGTTCAGAGCATCCAGCACCAACCTTACCCGCCAGAACCCTAGCTTTAACGTTACGCTTAAGCTCCAACCAGCAGGAAGCGTCTCAGGCGTTGTCCGCGATGGCAGCGGAAGCGCCATCGAAGGCGCACACGTTTTCGTTGCGGGGACCTCGTCAAACGGGTCTGAGCGAGACTTATCTAACGAGCGCGCTGCCCTGTCCAAAACTGCGACAGACTCGGATGGTCGTTGGCAACTCAATACCCTCTTCATTAAAGAAGACTTCACGCTCACCTACCGATTTGGGGCAAGCGCACCCGGCTACACGACGGCCATCAGCGAATTCGTGACCACGGGCTCAACGGATGTTGATTTCACGCTTAGCGCCGGTGGCAGCGTCTCGGGCGAAGTCGTCAACGCGTCGACCGGCGAGCCCGTCCCTAATATTGCGGTCACCGTGGGCAGCAAGCATCCCCTCGACCGCAAGCATACGAATACCGACGCAGATGGCCAATTCCAGATGGCCGCTCTTCGTCCCGGATCGCATGATCTCCACGTAGTCGATTCAGCGTTCGTCGCAGAGGCCGGGGCGGCTCAATTCAACATCACAGATGGGCAGGAGACTACAGGTATCCGCGTGGAAGTGGAACTCGGGGGAAGCGTCGCCGGTCGCGTGTACGACAAAGACACCGAGGTAGGAATCAGTGGCACTCGCATATCCTTTTCGTCCGAAGATTACGAGGGCTTTGGCGATAACTACGAGATGACGGGCTCGGGCGGAAATTACCGCATCTCCGCCCTACCGGAAGGCACCTATCAAATCCGCCAGCGCGCGCCCGATGAATACCCAAGATCGGTGAGTAGAAGCAATGAGATGAAGACCGTCACGGTTATCATGGGAGAAGAAACGACGGGCGTCGATTTTGCCTTGTCGCAAGGACTCCTCATCACGGGTATCGTCGAGGACCCCTCGGGAAACCCTATGCCCGATGTGGGCCTGACAACCCAGTCGCGAAACGGTGGAGCGTGGGGGAGGGCGACCTCGCGTGACGATGGCTCCTTTTCCATCGCGGGCCTGACCCCCGCGACCGATTACATGATAACTGCGCGAAGCGACGGTTACGCGGCTGCGCCCGTCGGACCAATAGAGCTCGTTGATGGCAGCGTAGGCGGTGTCCGCGTCCTCCTAGAGGAGGAGGGCTCGATCGAAGGGGTCGTCGTCGATTCTACTGGAACCCCGGTGCAACATGTGGGACTCTACGCGAGTTCTCAAGCTACGGGGATAGGGGGTTCTTCTGCCCAAAGGACCACCTCCGATGGCGCCTTTCGTATTGGTGGCTTAGCCACGGGCTCCTACACGTTCCAGGCGATGGCACCAGGCAATGATTCAAGCTATTCGATGCTCCCGAACAACCCCAGTGTGAACGTTACGGCAGGCCAAGCGACGACCGGCGTCCGTGTCGTTTTCACCCGGACTTCGGGCATCGTCATTTCAGGCCGTGTCCTCAACGAGCAGGGCCAGCCTATCCACCGAGCGCAGATCCAGGCTCAGGGCCCCGGATGGGGGCATGGGAACTCACAACAAGACGGAAGCTTCAGCATATCGGGTCTACAGGAAGGCGACTACACACTGAACGTCAGTCACCACCAATTTAGCGGCGCAAAGATACCGGTCTCAGCCCCTTCATCCAATATCGGGATAGAGCTGCGTGATCGAGGCACCGTCACAGGCACTATTTTGGACGCCCGAACGCAAGAGCCCATCTCCGATTTTTCCCTTTTAGGGGTCTCAGGTAATCAGGGCTTTCAGGGCTATATGAATCAGAATTTCCTGTCGTTCCGCAGCCCCGAGGGCCTATTTGAATTAGAAGACATTGAAGAAGGGCCAGCCACTATCATGGTCCGCGCCGAAGGATACGCGCCCCAGAGTCATCCCATCGACTTCGTCGGCGCGGGCGAGACCGTCGCCAACATCGTAATCTCCCTCGAACCGGGCACGACCCTACAAGGCGTCGTCGTCAATCGGGCGGGCGAGCCCATCCGGGGCGCGATGCTCTTTGACGGACCTGTCCCCCGCAACGGACGCGATCAGTCGGCGAAAGACTACACAGAGGCGAACGGCACATTCACCCTGAACTCGATGCCCATCGGAAACGTCGTTATCGGCGTCTACCATCCGCACTACGCGCCGGTCAACATCGAACTAACCCTGAGCACAGGCGGCCCCAACCACGAAGAAATTGTCCTAGCTGAAGGCGGCACCGTCGAGGGCTACGTCACCTCCGGAGGGCAACCGATGCCTAACTCATACGTAAACATATCCAGCGGAGCCAATTTTCACCAGAATGTCCAAACAGACAGCGATGGCTATTTCCAAGTTAACGGCCTTAACGACGGTACGGTGAATGTCTCAACCAACATCCAAAACGGAGGAAACTCCCAACATAGAACGACCCAAGCCGAAGTAGTCGACGGCGCGGTGACTCGCGTGGATTTCGACTTTACAGCAGGCAATTCCACGGTGGAAGGTACCCTATTAAGAGATGGAATAGGAGTCTCCGGCGCGCGTATCGGCTTGTCCATCGATACCGGCGTCGGTACGGAGACCTTTTCCTCTCAGACCGACGCGAACGGACAATTTTATTTTTCCGACCTGCCCGGCGGCACGGCTACTCTAAGGGGAAACATCGCTGGTTTTAACAATAATTTTCGGCACATAACTTTTGAACTTCCCGAGAATTCTGCCGTCCAACGCGACATTGACATGTCCGGCGGTTCAACCCTAATCGTCACGATGGATGGCCTTTCATCCAGCGCGACCCAAATAGTCGTGTACGCCCTGACAGGCGAAATGGCTATTCCCGAGCCTACGCAAGCATTCTTCCAAGGCATACAGTCACTCCTGGCAGGCGCAGCAATGGCAGTCGGAAACACGGCAGAACTCGAAGGTATTGCGCCGGGAACCTATACGATACTGGGGATGGCTATGAATCAAGAAGCCGTGTCAAACGGCGGCGATCCCTTTGCGAACGTACAAGTAGCCTCGACCGTCATCACCATAGAAAGCGATGGCCAAGCACTCAACGTCCAACTGAGTTTCTAATACATTCGAATACTTCCGGGGAGGGGTTAGGGTATTGACGAACCCCAATAGAACCGAAAATAAATTGATTCATGTCGTCGCGAGTATCAACTCGCCCTGCGGGAAACTGGGATATAGACCCCCGGTACGGAGCTGAGCTGTCAAGAAATCTTTAAGGTCATCTTGACATGGCGCTTGGTCACCACCTACGATTCATGGGATCGGAACAATTTCGATAATTTGGTGTTGATCGACTGAGCCTATCCGGCTGGGGTGGGTTTTAGAACTTATTTTGGGCTGCCTCGCGACAATACTGTTTTGGCACTATTCTTATCCCGGATTTCCCATTTGGAAGAGTCATCTTGAGATCCGCCGGCATCGTT
>JAPYPO010000795.1 GCA_029937645.1 Candidatus Hydrogenedentota bacterium | reverse complement strand
GATAAGAATCGGGCGTTCTTCGAAAACGCCCGACAAGTCTACCGGGAAGATGGCGCGCTGTCCGACGAGGCGGTTCGACTTATTCGCGAAGTTCGCATGGCCTCCGCCCAGGCCGGTTTCTATCACATGTGCGTACCCGAGGCGCTCGGGGGAGCTGGACTGGGACACCTCGCCTACTACGTGGCGTGGGAAGCGCTCTACCATCGGTGCGGGCCCCAAAACTGGCTTATGCTCTACGCCCTGGCACACTGGGCGTTTGGCCCCAGCCGTCTCCTGGAACGATTGACGCCCGAGGCCCTTGAGCGCATCCTGCCGGATCTGATGGACGGATCTAAATCCATGTGCTTCGGCCTCACCGAACCCGGCGCGGGATCGGATGCCCACATGATTGAAACCCGCGCGGAACGCGACGGCGATGGATGGCGCATCACGGGACGCAAAATCTGGATTAGCAACGCGCCCATCGCCGATTATTGTGTACTCTTCGCCGTCACCGACGCGGATCGAGCGCAGGCGAAGCGGGGCGGGATAAGCGCGTTCATTGTGCCCACCGATGCCCCCGGGTTTTCAGTTGAACAAATCATTCGCCTCTTCGGACACATCGGCGGTGACGAGGCCGAACTCGCCCTCGAAGACCTTCGCGTGGAACCCTGGCAATTGGTCGGCGAATTACACGATGGATTCCGCGCCGCCCTCTACGGTGTATCGTTGGGCAGGATTTACAATTCGGCTCGTGCCGTAGGCTCCGGGCGTTGGGCCCTTGAAAAAGCCCTCGACCATGCGAAGGTGCGCGAAGCATTCGGAACAACTATCTCCCAATTTCAGGGTGTCACGTTTCCCTTGGCCGAAAGCGCAACCGAGTTGCATGCCGCCCACCTCATGGGGCTGAACGCCGCGATGCTCATCGACCAGGGCGGTCCGGCCGTTAAGGAAGTTAGCATGGCCAAGGCCTATTCCGTACAAGTCGGATTTCGCGCGGTCGACCGCGCAATGCAGACTCATGGCGGCATGGGCTTAAGCAGCGAATTGGGGCTTACCGGAGCCTGGCACGCGTTGCGCACCATCAATATCGCCGACGGAACCAACGAAATCCTCAACCGAACCATCGCGGGTCGACTGCTCAAAGGCGATACGGACCTCTAGGCTAGGCGAAAAGGAGATATTTGACTGATGGAAAAAGGCATTCAGGTGGGCCGCGCCATTATTACGTACTCGCGTGGCTGGCAGACGCTGGTGGCAACGCGGAGCCTGGGAATGCGCGGTGTCGAGGTGATCACGGGGGACGAATACGCGATGACGCCCGCGTCCTTTTCGAAGTACAGCATTGAACATTTTCGGTACCCAAATGTTACGGAT
>JAPYPO010000242.1 GCA_029937645.1 Candidatus Hydrogenedentota bacterium | reverse complement strand
CGTATGCGCTGGCGCTTAGGCTGGACATTTTTTGGAATCGCTTGGTGGGAACATCCCCCTTGATCCCCCTTCAAAGGGGGACTGTCGCCGCTTGAACTTCGCTTGAAATCCCCTGAAAAAAGATTGCTGCTCTTGAACCACGAATGGACACGAATACACACGAATTGGTGGGATATTAGTGTTCCTTCGTGTCCATTCGTGGTTCCGTGCGCTCATTGCACTTCCCCCTGGAGAAACCAGCGTCGCCGTTTCAGGTCGTAATAAATCCAAAGCCACCGGCCCCGCCGCGTACGCACGTAGTAGTAGGCCCGCTCGATTTCTTTCCGCCACCATCCGCCCGAAACGATGTGCGGGCCAATCGATTCTTCGACGGGCCCCTCCCCCACGCCCGCGATGAGCCAGCCATCCGGTTCGTGGCGCGCTCTGGGTGGGAGCGGCAGGGGTGGGGTGTGGAGTCTGCGAACCATGGGCCGTGTGGGGCTTTCGGAAATCGCGACCGTCGATGGGGCGGCCATGTGGTCTAAGGGTTCCCATGCGAAACGGGCATCGGGGAGGTGTCCCTCATAGAGCCGGGCGCGGACGATGGCGTCGTTTCCCAACTCGGCCCGGATCGTAGCGAAGGCGTGGCGTATGGCTTCACGATTCCGGCGCGGGGCCTCTCGGAAGAGATCGAGTTGTTCTTGCGGCGCGCGCACCCCTTCGGCCCGGATATGAACTTCGACCACGCCGGCGGCAATGCTTAATGTTTCCAGGCGCAGGCGGATGAGTGAAAGGAGTTGACGCGCGTCGAGCGTGGGGGAGGCGGGGGATAGGCCTTCGCTTTGTTTGCGTTTGTTATCCAGGAGCAAGGAGAAGCGCAACGACGTGAGGGCCTCCTGGCGTGTGCACAATTCCGCGAGAACGCCGCGCAGCAATGGGGCGATGATCCCAAGCAGGCGGGCGGCGTTTGTTTCGGCGTAATCGAGAAGGGTTTTCTGTTCGACCGGCTCCAGGAGGGGTTGAGGATCTATGGGCGACCAGCCGCAGCCTTGGGCCATTTGGTGCAACTCGTGGGCCTCGGGACCGAAGCGTTTGCGGATTCCTGAGGCGGGTAGATCGATGAATGCGCCCAGGGTATCGACACCGAGTTTGAGGAGCATGTCACGCAGTTTTCGATCGAGTCCCAGGCGATCAATGGGAACCGTGCGGAGGTGGGCGCGCTCTTGCTGCGCGTGTTGAAATACGATGCTCTCGCCATGGGACATCGCGGCGGCGTAGCTGCCGAAGCGGGAGAAGCCCACGGCCACAATCGCATCGAAGCCGACTTCGAGAAGATCCCCGTGGATCGCCTCCGCCCAACGCTCAAAAGAAGGGTAGACTTTCTTCAGCCCCGACGCGTCAAGCCAAAAGACGCCGGGTTCGCGGTAGGAGGGTTCGATGCGAGGACTGAAACACCAAAGCCGCCGCGCAAGGAGATCGACTGTCTCGGCGATATCCGTTTCCGCGACGGCCCCCGCGCGGAGATTCCGCGAAAGGGAAAGCCCCGTGGCGTAGCGCATGCCGGGGAGGAGGCGGTCTATTCGGGCGCGCTCGTTTACCCATTGGATAATGCCTTGGGGCTTGTCCTTATCGACCACGGCTACCGGCGCGTTCTTCCAATCCGGGTGTTCGCGGAGAAGGGCCTGCAGCGGCAGCGCCGGGACGTTAACGCAGGCTATTCTAGGGGCTGTTAAGGACATAAATTTTCACAGTCTTGGGTGGCACCTTCAAACTCGTTTGGAGGTGGGGACTTACGAGGATAACTTCACCTCCAAACAAGTTTGAAGGTGCCACCCGGTTCTCGCTTTTGTCCTTATCCCAATTTCCCGCGAAGCGGGTTCTGACTCGCAATGACAGGTTAGGTATACCTCTTTTTCTCCTGAAGGGAATTGCTATTCATAAGACCGAAGAACCACGAATGAACACCAATAAACACGAATCGTAAAAACATTGGTGTGTATTCGTGTTCATTCGTGGTTTAATCTCTCCCCACAGCCCTTGTGTTCCCCTTCCACGTTCCGACCAGCAGATACGACTCCCGACCGTCATCGTGAACAGGATACGGATGCTTCTCGACAGTGAAACCAGCCTCACTCATCAAATCCAGCCACATTTGCAGCGGGAACAATCCATGAAGATGGCGATCCTGTTCCACACGAAGGCCCTCCGCTGTCCGAATGAGATAAAGCATAAGCGTTTCCATCATCGTATCGCTCGGATCGGGGTCATACTGATACTCAATGAGCGTTAGCTCTGTATCGCCATTGGAATTGGTAGTATGCTCAATACGTGGAGAGCGGAACGTTTCTCGAAAGTAATCGGGTGCGGTCACGAAAACACCACCGGGTTCGAGATGTTCTGAGGCTGTGCTAAAGGTTTGACGCAGGTCGGCCTCGGTCAACATGTAGGCGATTGCGTCATGAATTAACACCGCCTTGAACTTCCTCCCCAAACGCACGGTCCGCATGTCACCGGCATGCAACGGCACATCGGGATTGAGTTTGCGGCACTGAGCCAGCATCTTCTCCGATATGTCTACCGCGGTAGCGAGAAAGTCTTTTGACAGGTGTGAAAGGTTGTGCCCGCCGCCCACGCCGAGTTCCAGTATTTCATGCCGTCCTGGCCCAAGCTTCATCCGCAGAACATCGCGCCAGTAGCCCGCTTCTCTCACATACTCTTCGTGTGTGCTGATGAGCGGCCACAAATCCGCAAACTCGTCATACATTCGATGCTGAGATGACTCATTCATAATTCCCCATTTTAAAAATCTCGTCCATCTCGTAAATCCTGTCAAAAAAAACGACCTCAACCCAGGCCATCCGGTCCACAAAACACCTCCGCATGTTCCCAGCCCGCGTTGCGCCGCCGATCTTTTCCGATACGAACTTCGCCGATGAAACGGTCGAAATCGTCACGCCGCATGTGGGTGTGGCCGCGAATCGAAACAAGAGGCCCGAGGGAAGGTGCCCGCGATTCCTTTCGCGTGATGCAGACCAAGGCGGTGTGGTGTTTCTTCGCCAGCGCCGCCAGACGGGACTGGGTAGCCTGTGGAACCCGCTGTGCCGACGTCCAATCGAGAACGACGAGGGTAAAACCTCCGGAACGTATGAGCGCATCCGCCGCGCGCGCGCCTTTGCCCGCATCGGGAACGCGTACCACGGGCAGGGCTTCCAAGTCGATGCCCGAGGCCGCGAAATCCAGCGAAAAAAAAGTGGAGGCCGGCTCCGTAATCCAGGCTGCGGCTTCGCCCCGGCGTTGCGCTTCGAGAATGAGGCCCGCGCTTACTGTGAGCGCTGCCGTTACCGCCGATCCCGAAAGTTCCACGAAGCGGCCCGCGAGCGCGTCCAGATTCCACGCGTCTTGGGAAAACTCCAGCGTTTTCTCTTCAAGGCGGCGCGCCACTACGACGCCCTTTATCTCTAATAATGGAAGGGGAAGCGCCGCCATAATTTAACCCCCTTTTCCTTCCAGAAAACGCCGCACTTCCACCACTTTGCCTAGAATGGAAAACGCGTCGGACTTTGGGCTGATCGGATCGAAGTCGGGATTCTCTGGGTGAAGCTCTACACGGCGCCGGCGCATCCGGAAGGTTTTAACCGTCGCCTCGCCATCCACCAGCGCGACAACGATGTCGCCCGACTCGGCCGTCGGCTGCGAACGTACGATGACAACATCGCCCGGAAGAATCCCCGCTCCGCTCATGCTCTCCCCTTGAACCCGCAAGCCGAATAGATCGTCCGAGGCCTTCCCTTGTACGGGGATATGCCCCTCCGGCGCTTCAATCGCGCTGTGCGGATCGCCTGCCTGGATACGCCCGAGCACCGGAATTAGAATAGGCGGTGTTAGGCCCGCGTGTTGTTCCGGAAGAAAATACCCCCGTGCCTTACCCGCCCGCTTTGACAGCCGCCCATCCAGCACCAGCCGCTCCAGATGTTCACGCGCCGTCTGGACCGCGCGAAAGCCGAGGGCTTCCTGCACCTCCCGCACTGTGGGCGGCAGGCCCTGCTCAAGACGCTCGCGCACGAAGCGGTATACCCGCTCGCGCGTCACGCCGGGTTTAGTCCGTGGCGACATGAAAGCATGATACCATACAAATGTCTGGTATACAAGAAAAATGTTTTTGAGGAGAAAGGCACATGGGAGTGCGAGCGTACCCGCGCGCTGGGGAAAGCCAGATAGCCTACGGCTCGCGGGTACGCTCGCCCTCCCGAGAGGTTGCTCGGATAAGAGAGGCGTGTCACTTTCCGCAGTTCTGTGATACGCTGGGCTCATGTGTGGCCGTTACACCGATCCCAGCAGTTACGACGCGACCATCGAGGAATTCTCGATTACGAACGTCGTTCCTGATTTGTCCAAATGGACGTTCCGGTTCAACATTGCTCCGCAGACTAATGCGCTGGCGATTTTCAACCGTGATGGGGAACGCACGTTAGCGCCTTTCTTTTGGACTTTCATTCCGCCTTGGTCTAGAGACGGGAAGCCGGGTAAATTTTCGACCATCAACGCCCGCGACGATAAAATCATCGAATCGAAACTCTACGGCCCGTCGCTCAAGTCGAAACGATGCCTCGTGCCGGCCGGGGGGTTCTATGAGTGGCAAGGCAAGAAGAAACCCAAGCAGCCCTACCACATACATCGCGTGGATGGGCATCCGTTGGCCTTTGCGGGCGTATGGTCCCACTGGCGCTCCCATGAAACGGGCGACGAATCCAACTCCTTCGCCATTATCACCACCTCGCCGAACGGTGTCATGAGCCCTATCCACGACCGCATGCCGGTCATCCTGGAGGGAGGCGATTGCGACGCCTGGCTCGACCCCTCCCACCAAGACGTGACGGCGCTACGCGAATTGCTACGGCCCTGTCCCGACACGTGGCTCGACGCCTATCCAGTCTCGACTTACGTCAACGCGGTTGCCCACGAAGGGCCGCAGTGTATCGAGGGGCTGACGCGCTGTAGATAGCCACCCGCAAGGGAATGAAGAGCGACGAATTGGCGCAGGTGATGCCCGTATGCTACGCTCGGTAGGCATTCTTCAGGCCTATCGGAGCCTACCATTGTTTTATGAGGGCAGCCGCTTCAGGTCTGAAAATAAAGGCGGTTCAATTCTTGGGATGGATAGTTAGGAAACCTATGTTGCGTGATGGAAACGCCGCGAAACGGCGCGGCCCGGAGGAATGTATCGTGCATCAGTTCAATTCAAAAATCGGCTTCATTGTGGTCTGTTGTTTCGTAGCGGCGTTATCACCTTCGGCAGCCTTTGCTGAGAGCGTCCTTCTTGAGGCACCCGACCCGACGGAGGGGGGTGGATTTGGAAACGATGTAGCCGCCCTTGACGACATAAACGCTTCGGGTTCTCTTGACGTCATTGTGGGCGCACACCAGGAAGACGTTGGCGGGGTGGAATTTGCCGGTAAGGCCTTCGTGTTTGATGGCGGTACGGGTGCGCTCATTTACGAATTAGTGTCCCCTAATCCGGGTTTCCCGGGTTTGTTCGGCTTCTCGGTGACGGGCACGACAGATCTAACGGGAGACGGTGTAGGCGATTTCGCCGTGGGCGCGCACCTAGACGTCATTGTGCCCGGCGGGTCTTCCGGGCGGGTCTACCTGTTTAGCGGCGCAACCGGAGAGCTTGTGTATACCTTGGCGCCGCTCGGCTCCGGGCACATTAATTTCGGAACTGAGGTAGCGGGACTCCTCGATGTTACCGGCGACGACATCGGCGACCTTGCTGTGGGCCGTGACGCTGGGACGCTTGGAAAAGTCGAAGTATTTAACGGCGCCACGGGAGCGCCGCTCTACACTATCTCGTCGCCTAATCCCCGCGAGGGAGGCCAATTCGGTTCCGCTATTGCGGGGCTTGGGGATGTGTCGGGCGATTCGGTGCCCGATATCCTTGTCGGCGCATGGTTCGAAGATAACGGCGCCGATGTTTTTGCTGGCAGGGCCTATGTATTCAGTGGTGCCGACGGGAGTTTGCTCTACGAAGTCTTGTCCCCCACGCCGACGAGCGCCGGCATATTCGGGTATCAAGTGGATGCCGTGCCCGATGCCAACAACGACGGGATCACCGACATGATCATCTCGGCGTCGGCCGAACCCATCGACGGCTCCGTATCCGGCGGCAAGGCCTACCTCTTCAGCGGGGCCGGTGGACAACTTCTCCACACATTGTCATCGCCCAACCAGGATGAGAACAATGCTTGGGGGCCCGCGGTCGCAGGGATTGCAGATGTCGATGGCGACGGTTTTGGCGACGCCATTGTGGGCGCATGGGCCGAAGGTGAAGAGGGTGCCTTTGGCTCGGGCCGTGTGCACATCTTCAGCGGCGCTACCGGTTCTCCCATCCTTGCCTTGACCTGTTAAGAAAGTAATTCTCCAGTATTCGTAATTACTATTCCACAACCTATTCT
>JAPYPO010000241.1 GCA_029937645.1 Candidatus Hydrogenedentota bacterium | reverse complement strand
CAATCTCATTGGCTCCGGTCGCCGACGGGTCCATATGGGTAATCTCGGTTAAAAGTAATTCACTCCAAGAAAATCTCCACCTTTCGTGAACTCTGTGAGCTCAAGACCTACGAGTTCATTCTGAGCCTGCAAAACGACATGATTCCGGATGCGGATGCGCTCGGCCTTTCGCCATCCGGCGCGAGGCAGCCGCGAAGCACTGTGGCAGGATCGGCCGCGGCGCATTCGACGCGCGACGAACAGGAATTGCGAAACTACTGGGACACACTTGCTGCTGTTGCGGGCGATCTCGTAATAACGGACGATGAACTGGCAGAGATTCTCGCTTTGCGGCAGCAACTTCAACTCTCTGATGAACAGGTCAGGGCCGTGCACGGTCGATTATTCGGGGCGATTCTAAATGACTACTCGCAAGACCGTTGGATCGATGAAGGTGAAGCCGAGAAATTGGCCCGATTGTATGAATGCCTCGCAAAACTGGGATGGGCACCGGGGGCGCGCCCGGCGTCAAGCGAGTAGTAGTACCGCGGGGACAAGGAATAAGATAGGCGCCGGGAGTATGGGCCAATGAATCGATTCCATCGACACGGTTTCACACTCGTTGAGGCCGTCATCGCGACCGCCGTTATCGCCGTGACATTGGCGGTCCTTGTACCTATCTTGCGCGAGCGCGAATCGCAGCGACTTCAAGCCTTGGCGGATTCAGAGCCGTGGGAGGTGTTCAAGCTGCGGGCCAAGCCCACGAAGAAAAACTTCTCCGCCAACGAACAGGTTGTTATCCAATGCGAAGTTGAGAACCCGACGAAGTACGCGCTGAATCTGCCCAAGGCTTTGAAACGCTTCGTTCTCATATTTGGAGATACCGATTGTTTTACAGATTTGGCCGAATGGACTGGGCTCAATTCTGTCATTCGTGACGCCCCCATTGAGCCAGAAGGTTCGGTGACGTTCGAGGTCCGATTCGGTGCTGGAAGGCTTGTAGGCTCGGCGGAAATCCGCATCGCGTATTGGGACGGGCAAAACCGAAGAATCCTCCGGGAGACACACCCATTAGTGTTTCTGGAATTAGATTCCCCTGGGCTCGACCGCAATGCGATCTTATCCGGCCTGCTTCCCAAAGACGAAGAGCGTTTTCAATCTAACCTATTTCGGTTGATTGTCGATGAGAGTGTTGGCGAAGAATTGCCGACATTCGACGAACTATTCACCGCCATTAAAAGATTGGAATAAGTTTCAAAGCGGGATCCTCGAAATTTTCAGAGAGCGTTCCATTTCTTGCTGACCTTTTTTGGGGGGGTAAGGCGCTCACCCACACGGCGCTCACATTTATCGGGCAGCTTTGTACCCTCTGGAAAACGTATTTAAAGGCCACACTCCAGGAACCAGCCGGAAATTCTCCTAGAAAGCCTGAAGGTCAATGGACACCACGCGAAATGTCGGGTACTATTTACCTTGAGGAATGGTCCTACGCATTTTGAGACGCAGAATCCCGCTGTTTTCTTAACGCACAGCCCTGCTACCGACCAGCCTGCATGGGCTTCTACAGCTTCTGGGGCTCCTACCGCTTCTGGTGGCGTAGGCCTCCTTAACCACGATCACGAGTAGAAACGCATTGGGAACATGGCCTTAATTTAAAAGTAATTTAAATTCTGTTATATTTGTAAAGTAAATACTGCCGGACAGGTTAAGCAGAATGAAAAAGCCCGGCAATTGTGCAGTTAATGAGGGAGAACAACACTCAATGACTCGTTGTATAACCGCTATCACCGCCGCTCTTTGCCTGGGCCCTCTTAGCCTGGGCCTTTGTGCCAAGGTTTACGCGGCCGACCCGGTCGTCGAGTCGGTGTCATCCGTCGTGTTGGGAAATGAACACGTTACGGCGCTGGCGGTGACCTTCACCTTTTCCGATGCGGACGGCGATTCGTGTCATGTGGCTCTGTTCGGTCATGACTCCGTGACACGCGAACACTTCGCCATGGTGACATTTGCCGAGGGAAACATCTATGAGCAAACCTTTGCGCCCGGCACCCATACGGTAACGTGGGTGGCAAGTTCCGGTATCGAGGACACCAGTTTTTCCGCGGACAACTTCGTGGCCTACGTTCAAGTGTCCGATTCCGGCCGGATCGCTCCGGGTCGGTACTTGGTTATCGATGTGTCCGGCGGCCCAACGGCCGACAGCTACCCCGTGTCCTACAAGGAATGGGTCGATGTTTCGAAGGCCGTCTACAAGACTCATAGCATCGTTCTTCGTGAGTTGCCCGATGGCAGCTATGCCGGAGCCTATGAGATCACTCAATCCCAATATGAGCTGGTCACGGGATTGACCCCGAGCAGTTTCGGACCGGATCCCACACGGCCTGTGGAAACCGTGTCGTGGAATGATATTACCGATACGGGCAACTACGGCGCGGGATTCATCAAGTCGTTGCGCGACAAGACCGGGCTGATATCGCTCGACCTTCCTGACGAAACAGCATGGGAATTTGCGGCCCGTGCGGGCGCCACGAACGATTTTAATGATTACACGCTGAACCGGGGGATAGGCGAGAACTGGGGCGGCGCCCTTGCCGATCCCACGCTTGAAAATTTGGGCTGGTATATCGATAACAGCGATTCGATGACTCACGCGGTGGGCGGCAAACAGGGCAATGCCTGGGGCCTGTTTGATATGCACGGCAACGTGCTTGAGTGGACAACGACGATAGAAACAGATGGCACGCGTCTGATTATCCGCAGCAGCTACTGGAACTACGGCGCAGAAAGCTGCACGGTCGAGAGCGCCACACTCAGATTCTCAAGCACTCGGTTTTACGGCATCGGATTCCGGTTGGCCCTGCCCGCAAATCCATAAGTATCCCGAATTCTCGCACCCTGGGGTTGGAACTGAAAGACGCCATACGAATGATGAACAGAGGAATTATTAATGCGTATTAGAACACACGGTGGCACATCTCAAATCGGAACGGCCCAGGTACGATTCTCGAAGATGCCGGCCCGCAGAGCGCGATCACGATTCGGTTGGGGCCTAGTGGCGCTGTTGTTTCTCCCTCTCGCCGCGCACGCGGGTTTCGATCAAGATGGCTCGACCGCTTCCGCGCTTGCTCCCGTGCCGTTTCTGGATTACGATGGCGACGGTACCCCCGACGCATTGGAAGACTTGGATGGGGATGGCTTCCCCGAAGCTTTCGTTGATGTGGACCAAGATGGTATCGCAGTGGCCTTCGAGGACAACAACTCGAATGGCGTGCCTGACTATTTTGAAGACCACGATTCAAACGGGGTGCCGGATGCCTTTGAGGACCTGGACGAAAACGGCAAGCCCGATGGCTTCGAGCACGTCGACATGTCTATGGACTCCGATGGAGACGGCCTAACGAATCAGGAAGAACACCTGATTGGCTCTGACCTATACGACCCCGATACCGATGGGGATGGGCTTCCCGATGACGTTGAGGCGGGTCTAGGTTTCGATCCCTTGACGGCCGACGCGTCCCTGTTCGCGACATTAGATTTTCCAATCGACGGATCTTCCTTCCAGAGCGCGCCGATTATCCTGAGCGGCCGACGGTCCACTTCCAATATTGATGGCGTGTCCGTGTCCTTCGACGGCGGCAACACGTTCGACGCATTCGCGACGCTTGAAAGCTCCAAGAGCCTGACGCATACCTCCAATACCTGGCTGTACGCTTGGACTCCGGACGCTTCGGGTTTGTACAACGTAGTGGTGCGCGCAGAAAACATATTCGGCGGAATTGTCGATACGGATCCTGTAGCGATTTCCTACGAACCCAGCAACCCTACTGTCGGAATCACGTCGCCCGTTTTTGGGGAAGTGGTGCAAGGCAGTGTGCCGGTTTTGGGGGAAGCGGTAGACGCTGCGTCGGTATTGGTGACGGATTGGTTCTTGGAGTACGCGGCTGGAGAGGCTGCCGATGCGGATGATCCGTCTTCGGTTGTCGGCTGGACTACGATTGCCTCGGGTTCCGGAGAGGCGACGTTGGGCGTGCTGGCGAATTGGGATGTAAGTGGGCTTGTGGCGGGCCGCTACACGTTGCGGCTTCGTGTGGAGACCGACAGCCCCGGGCATACCTTCGCTGCGTTTATGTTCGTGGATGTGGACCACACGACGGTCGTTCCCGCTACGCCCAGCACCTTGACGATCTCGGGCGACACGCTCGCCGGCGTCGTTGCGGATGGCCACACGGTGAGCGTCGTCGGTCAATCGGGGACGGGAACCAGCCTTGTCAGCGCGTCGATCATCGATGCCGATTCCGAGGTTATCCTCCTTGATGTGATCAGCGAGCTTACGCTTCATCTCGATGGGGCCATTCGGGGTACCGCGAGCCTGCCCGGAAGTATTGTTGCTGCCAACGTCGCGTTGCGCATTACGGTGCGCGATGCGGTGGGAAATATTTCCGCCGCAAAAACCTCTAACGCCTTGACGGTTGACAACGCGGGACCGAATATCACGGTCAGTTTTCCGATGGACCTTTCAGCCCTCCCGCAGAGCCTGATCATCGTGTCCGGCGTGGCATCGGATGCGGGCACGGGGGATGTGGCGCTGGTGGAGTTTAGCCTTAACAACAACGATTGGTCTAACGCTACGGGCACGGATGCGTGGTCGCACGATTGGACGCCCGTTTTAGATGGTGGCTATACGCTCTATATTCGGGCAACGGATGGACTGGGGAACCGCGCGGCCACATCCGTTCAAGTGACCGTAGACTCGGCCGTACCTTCGGCCCATATCAGCCTGCCTATACAAGGCCAGAATATACACGCGGGGGCCATACTCCAAATCGAGGGTACCGCGTCCGACGCCGATATCTCGACCTATCAGCTGCAATCCGCGCTTGGCGTGCCACCCGGCGAGGCCTTCCAGGAATTTTATCGAGCGGACAACCTGTCTGTAGTTCAAGGGGTGCTTGGCTCGTGGGACACCGCCGGTTTGGCCCCGGGCTTGCACACGCTGCGCTTGTTCGTTTTGGATACCGCGACCAACTTCGTGGAATTCGACGTGGCCGTGAATATCCTGCCCCCGCTTTCCTTGATGCATCTCCCGGATGCGGCGTTGAATGAAGACAGCTCGCTACTGGATTTCGTGCATGCCCCGGATTATGTGAGCGCGCTGACGGGCGATGTCGAGGCCTTCACGTACTCGATCATGAGCGTGTCGGATTCGGGTGCCGGGGTTTCGGTGGACGGCAGCAACAACATCGATATCGCTCCAGTTCAAGATTGGTTTGGGTCTGCAACCGTGACCGTCGAAGTGTCGGACGGTATGCTGACGGACACCGATACCTTTACGGTGACGGTCAATTCGCAAAACGATGCTCCGACCACCCCGGTGTCTACCCTATCACCGGCATCGCCGACGGATACGGATGATTTGACGTGCACGGTGACGACGGTGTCCACGGACGCGGAAGGTGAAACGGTTACCTATACCTACGATTGGTACGTTTCGGACGAAGGTACGGTGTTTTCCGGGCCCATCCGCAGTCAGAGTACGACGGGGCTGTCGGATACCTTGCCGTTTTCGGAAACGACCGCAGGCAAATTCTACCGGTGTGTAGTAACGCCGAACGATGGAATTATCGACGGCAACACGGCCGCAGATACCGTGCCTGTTGTAAACAACTCGGTTATTACCGCGAGCATCTCCCCTCAGTCCATCACGCTGGGCGAAAGTGTAACGGTGAGCGGGGCCATCTCGGATACGGACGGCTCGGGGACGGTGGTTTCCTTCGAAAGCACGTCTCCTTCGGGCGCGGTTGGCGCGGACTTTCCAGAAGCAGTGGTGATCGGCGACGCGAGCTACGCGCAGACTTTTACGCCAACGGAAGCCTCGGAAGAGCGTTCGCCGTGGTCGGTGACGGCTTCGTGGGCGGGCGACGCCGCGCATCACGGCGCGACAAGCAGCGCGGCGATGGTCACGGTGGCGAAGGCAACGCCAACGTTATCCATGGGATTGTCGGTACCCTCCGCGACGGTAGGTTTCGCGGATCTCACGGTAACCGTGGAAATGTCGACTCCGATTCCCGAGTCGTTTCAGGGCTTGTTGGAGAACCGCACCGTCGAACTCAGCCTCCGAGATCCGGCCGGGATGAATAATCAGATGGCCATCACGGCGACGACGGATGCTTCGGGCATGGCAATTTTCGAGCCCGCGGCTTTCACGGATGCGGGCGTGAGCTTTACGACTCCCGGTATATGGGAATTCCTGGCGACGTTTGATCCTGCGGTCGATAGCGATCCCAATTTCAATTTGGCAACTTCGACACCTTTCGGCGAGGTAGAAACGCCTTCTCTGACTGTAACCGAGGTCGTGGGTGAAGGTGAAGGCGAAGGTGAAGGCGAGGGCGAGGGCGAAGGCGAAGGTGAAGGCGAAGGCGAAGGCGAAGGCGAAGGCGAAGGTGAAGGTGAAGGTG
>JAPYPO010000240.1 GCA_029937645.1 Candidatus Hydrogenedentota bacterium | reverse complement strand
CACATACCTATAGCATAGGCTCTTTGATCAGATTATTCGTCACGAAGCACCGCCCCGTTGTAATTACCGCGGCGGCAGCGACAGTTCTCCTCGTGGCCTTAGGCTGGTATTCCATTTTGCGTATCGACCAAGAGCGGGACGAGGCGATCGAGGTTGAGTTCCAAAGGATTGTGGATGAGCGCGTCGCGTCATTCGAGCGCGAGTTGTCACTGAACATAGAACTACTATTCACCATTCACAGTCTCTTTGAGGCTTCGGACGCCGTCAGCCACGAATCCTTTGCCCACGTCGCTGATGGAGTTCTGTCCAGGCATCCCAGTGTTCAGGCGCTGGAGTGGATCCCTCGAATAGCGGAATCTGAACGTCGCAAGGCAGAGAGCTCCCGGCGGGATCTTTTCCCAAACTTTCAAATCACTGAACGCGTTGACGGCGACACAATGATACGTGCGGGCCGAAGAGACGAATACTTCCCAGTCTATTTTGTGGAACCCTATGAGGGCAATAAAGCGGCGCTTGGATATGACCTCGCGTCGAGTCCGATTCGTCTCGCTGCGTTGCGAGAGTCGCGAGATGAAGATAGCGTAAGGCTCACAGCAAGCGTCACGCTCGTACAGGAGCAGCAATCTCAACTCGGATTTCTCGGGTTTGTACCTGTGTATTCAGAAAAGTCGAATAACGTCGAGGAGCGCCGACGCTTTCTGCGTGGATTTGCGCTCGGTGTATACCGCATTGGCGACATTTTCGAGGCTTCTACACTCGCGCAGGGAGTAGCGGGAATCGACATGATTCTTGTCGATGAAACGACAGCCGGGTCTCCCGAAGTTCTATATTCGCATCGCTCGCGATCAGGGGAAGAGCCGCTCGACGATATTTCGTATCGTAGATCGGTGAAGGATCTTGGAGCGCGACAGTGGGTGCTAGTCGCTTCTCCTACACCAATGTTTTTTGAAGGTAGGAAAAGTGCGCTGCCGATTTTGGCTCTGGCCATTGGCGTCTTACTCACCGCAGGTCTTGTCGCTTACGTTTTGTTCCAGGAACGCCGTACTCTCATCGTCAATGCATTGGTACACGAACGCACAAGTGAAGTTGAAACCGCATTAGAGCGCTTGGAGACTATTCTGGGAAGTATCGGGCAGGGAGTCGTAGTCGTAGATATCAATAACCGAGTGGAGCTCGTGAACGAAGTTGCGATAGAATTCTTGGGTGTTGCGGGTGAGGACTTGATAGGCAAAGACTTTCTTTCGCTGATTCAGGATTCGTCGTACATTGAAATGTGGAAAGAAACTGCGAATCGTGAAGAAGACTTGAGAAAGGCGGAACTCGCGGTAAAGTCTCCGGTCCATCGCACACTCTGGACTACACGAACTCGCATAGGAACAGCCTCTTCGGCATTCAGAGGCTATGTCACCATCTTACACGATGTTACAAAAGAGCAAGAAGTGAGTCGAATGAAGAGCGACTTCGTCTCAAGTGTCTCTCATGAATTGCGGACTCCCCTGACAAATATCAAGGGGTTTACGGACACGATCCTTCGTGATAAGGCGATGACCACCGACACGCGAACCGAATTCCTCGGAATCATTAGGGACGAGACGAATCGTCTCGCTTCACTAATAGAGGATCTGCTTGAAATCTCCCGTATAGAGTCCGGTAAGGTGCAAGTTCAATTGGAGTCGCTAGATATTTCAGACATCGTAAAACGGACAGCAGAGTCAGTAGGCCCTCAGATAATCAAGAACGACCTCAAGCTCGTATGCGAATTGCACGATAGTCTCCCCTCCCCGCTTGGTGACGTCGAGAAGATTCAAATCGTGATTCTCAATCTTCTTGGAAACGCTATCAAGTTTACATCGTCCGAAGGCACGATTACTCTCCGGGCATTCTCAGATGACATGTATTTGGTAGTCCAGGTGGAAGACACGGGAATGGGGATACCGCCGAAGGATTTGGCGCGAATAACGGATAGGTTTTATCGTGTTCATCGACCGGGCACGGAAATTCCAGGTACGGGCCTGGGTCTCTCGATAGTGCAGGAACTCGTAAATCTACATGGAGGTAAACTTGAAGTGACGAGCAAAGTCGGCGAAGGAAGTATTTTTTCGGTGCATCTTCCTCTACAGCGATCCGCTGGAGGCGATGACAAGACTATTCACCTGGAGACCGCTCAGGATGCCTGATGCAATCGCGTACAAACTGCTAATCGTCGAGGACGATGCGGCGACTCGAACTCTGCTTGAGTACAACCTCTCCGGCGCCGGCTTTACCGTCTTCATGGCCGAAAACGGGCATCACGCACTCGAAGTGCTTGCGGAAGACTCCATCGATCTAATTGTGAGCGATATCATGATGCCCGGGATGGACGGATACATGTTCAGAGAACAGGTAATCCTGGACCCCGGGACGCGCAGCATTCCGTTTGTGTTCTTGACGGCCAAGGCTCAAGGGGAGGATCAAATCAAAGGCCTACGAAGCGGCGTCGACGACTATATCACCAAACCATTCGAACCATTGGTGATGATCGCTAGGGTCCAGGCAGTGTTGGAGCGACGCCGCGTTCACGACGAGATGACAAGGCATGACGGGTTGACGGGCCTCCTAAATCGAGTGACTTTTGAGCGAGAAGTAACCCGTGAACTCAAGCGCGTAGTTCGATACGACACCCTGGGCAGCTTCGTATTTATGGATTTAGACAATTTCAAGCAGATTAACGATACCTACGGTCTCGCGGCAGGCGATCTCCTGCTCTCCAATGTTGCCCAATTGATGATTTGGGAATCCCGGGCAGTGGATCTACTCGGGAGGTACGGCGGAGAAGAATTTGTCGTTTACTTCCCTGAGACGAACGCGGACCAAGCCGCCTCCACCATGCTCAGGATTCTAAAAAAGCTCCAGAGTAGAGGTCTGGGAAGAGAAAAGTTTCAAGCGTCCTTCAGCGCGGGCGTTGCCGAGGCGCCTCGTCATGGCCGAGACCTCTCGGTCCTTTGTGCCGAGGCTGATAAGGCCATGTATGAGGCAAAGCGACAAGGGAAAGCGCGAGTAGTTCTATGCTCGTCGGATGACAACGAAGGTCCGGCGCAGGATACGGTCGATTAATTTTTAATGATGACGGCCCCGTTTCCGGGCCAACTCAATAAACAGTGAGAGGTTTTTTTGTGATGGGTGACAGGCCGACCGTCTTAGTGATAGACGACGACAGTGGTATTCGAACTCTTCTCCATTACAACTTGCGACTCGATGGGTTCACGGTGCACATAGCGGAGAACGGGGAAGACGGCCTCGAATTGGCGCGGAGTAAGCACCCTGATTTACTTCTCCTGGACATCAGGATGCCGGGAATGGACGGTCTGGAGGTGCTGTCAGAAATTAAGAACAACCGGAAAACACGCAACATCCTGGTCTTCATGCTCACAGCCAAGGGGCTAGTGTCCGATATCGAGAAAGCGCTTGAAATCGGCGCCGACGACTACATCGTCAAGCCTTTTGAAGCTAATAATATAGGACAAACACTCAAAAGAAAATTGGAAAAATTCAAAGATCGAAAATAGTATCTAGATCCAATAGCTCGCGTGTAGGAAACCTGAATTGTGCAATTGCGATCAAAGTAGAGAGGGGAACAATGCGCGAAAAAGAGAGCGGCAAGTCCGACCAAAAGCCGTTAGTTCTCGTCGCGGACGATGACCCGAATATTCGCGTCTTGCTCGACCACAATTTACAGGGATTTGGGTTCGCCACAATTCTTGCTGAAGACGGTCAAGACGCGATCGAAAAGATGACGGACGAGGTGTCCGTGGCTCTCATAGACCTATCTATGCCCCGTATGAATGGCATGGAATGTCTGCGCAGAATTCGGGCGGAGTATTCGGGCGTCGAAGTAATTGTAGTTACCGCGAGCGGAGAGATCGCAGATGCTATCGAAGCGACGAAAGAGGGTGCCTACTATTTTGTAACTAAGCCGGTAAATCTTGAAGAGATATTCGCCCTTGTGCAGCAAGCCTGCCAAAGTTCGGCACTCAAAGCGGAGAACAGACAGCTGAAGGAAATCGTGTCCGAGACTCGGCCCTTGGGTAAATTCGCGGGAGATGCCCCTGCGATTCGTGAGCTATTGGATCGGGTACACAAGATTGCGGATCTAGACTCATCCGTCTTGATCACTGGTGAAAGCGGTGTTGGAAAAGGCCTATTGGCTCGGACGATTCACTATTCAGGTCAACGGGCCGACCATCCCTTCGTAACGGTCAGTTGTACCGCTCTCCCGCGAGAGCTCGTTGAATCGGAACTATTTGGCCACGAGAAGGGCGCGTTTACTGGCGCACAGGATAGGCGATTGGGTCGACTGGAAGTTGCACATGGTGGAACTCTGTTTCTCGACGAGATCGGAGACATGCCGTTGGATCTCCAACCGAAACTCCTGACCTTTCTCCAAGAGCACGCTTTTCAGCGAATAGGCAGCAATCGCGTTACAGAAGTGGATGTTAGGGTCATAGCGGCCACGCACCAGAACTTGCCTGCGCTTATCCTCGAAGGGCGATTCCGGGCAGACTTGTTTTATCGGCTGAATGTACTTCCGTTGGAGATTCCTCCACTCAGAAAGCGCGCGGTTGATGTTCCTCCCCTGTGCATTAGCATTTTGAATCAGATAGCCCGCCGGAGAAAGCACGCGGGTTTCACATTATGTGACGACGCCTTGAAGGCTCTTGTTGCCTACCAGTGGCCCGGGAACATTCGTGAGCTAGAAAACGTGCTCGAACGCGCGACTGCGTTTTGCGATTCCGATCAGATTTCCGCAAGAGATCTGCCTTCCCTCGGTCAAACTTCGACGCCATCCGACGCGGGTTCCGCTCGGTCTCTCGCCAGCCTCACGTTGGTTGAGGTCGAGAAGATGGCGATCGAGCAAACCCTCGAAGCATGTGGCGGAAATAAGGCTCAATCCGCACGCGTACTCGGCATTACGGAGAAGAGCATCTATAACAAGATGAAGCGGCTAGGGCTTAGTTGACCCTGTAAATCCTACATTCTTTCTCCCCGTAACATTTTCAGTGTTCCGCGCTCCTTCGTTTTTCACCATGAGCAGCCTGACTCGTAACTCATTGACAACTGGATGCTTAGGTATCTCCCTCGCAAAATCGTGCTTTCGGCACGCCCCTTGCCTCTAGCTTCATCGTAAGACGGAAACTAGTTCACTTTCATCAAGTACAGAGAGAGGCCGGGCTATGAAAATGATCGGCAATATCAAGAACAGACTAATTCGCTTCCTGGCGAACCATCCTCATTCCGCCGACTCGGTCTCCGGAATCGGAAAATTCTGGTTAGGTGGAGAAGATCCACAACTCGTGTCCGCGGCGTTAGTCGCGTTGGCCGAACAGGGCCTCGTGGAGTGCAGGGGCAACGGAGCCAACGTCATTTTTCTTGCGCACGATAGCGATCGTCTTCGAGAACTGGCACACCAACAAGACACGGCTGGAACCCGTCGAGCAGAAATCCTGGATGGGCAAGACGTGAAGAGGAGGAAAACAATATGACTCCATTCAAACGCACGGAAGTTCATGAGAATCCCCGAGCTGACTTGAGAATACTTGAGACCTCACCGGATCTCGTTCAATCGGTTGACCCCGAGGAACTCAAGTCTCGAAGCAAAGTCAGGGTGAGAGTTACCTGTATTCGCGGGCACAAATCGAGCATGCCGGAGTCGTCCATTGGAATGACGATTGCCTGCGCCGTATGTGGAGAGAAATCTATCGTATGCGAAGAAGTCAAGGATCGCTCTCGAGTTCTTTCAAATACATGGAAGCAATTTGGATGTGACGACGCAAGAGATCGGCCGCAAGGTAGACTCATCGGGCAGATGTTAGTCATGGAAGGACTGATCTCAAAGCTAGAACTGGTCGACGGACTTTGCGTACAGAACGGCCAACGAGGAAGGCTCGTTGAAATACTCGTCAATTTGGGACATCTTGACCGCAGTGAGTTCGAGAATTTCCTCGCCCATCAGCCGGGAATTCCCAGCGTCAATCCCCGTCGCTATGACATCAAGAGACAAACGCTCAAGCTGGTACCGGAGGCGTTTGCGCGGGCGCACGAACTCATTCCGATGGAGCAGTTAGCACCCGTTCTTACTGTGGCCATGTTATGCCCTCTCAATCTTCGATCAATCGAGGAGACTCGCAAATTGACAGGGATGGACGTTAGACCGCTACTTTGCACCCATGATGATTTAGGAGATGCGTTCCAGAAGTTCTACGCGGAGTTAAATCTCGATCCATTCGACGCGTTCGGGGTCTCAGACTGCATCGAGTTGGACAACGATCATGGAGCAATCCTGGCGTACAGAGAAGCTCTTGGGTGAAGGCTAGCATAGGCTGTAATGGTCCACCGACTTTTAGTGATGTTCTCTCTGGATGCGCATTCCGGTGAAAAAGATCACCCATTCCGGAGGAAAAGGATCACCTGT
>JAPYPO010000794.1 GCA_029937645.1 Candidatus Hydrogenedentota bacterium | reverse complement strand
GCCGAAAAATGGGGGTTTCCGATTGCGAAACACCCCTGGCTTGCGAATAAACGCCAATTCCACCGGTTGGGCAAAACCCAGGCCGTAACACGGAACTGTGACGCCCAGCAAGCCGGCCAAAAAAGCAGAACCACCGTCCTCAGAAGTACTTCAGCCGAGCCTCCAAGGATTGGTGGCCATACTCGCGCTCTGTAACACTAGATCCCGGTGACCAGTGACCCTGTGTCTGAATGAAGTTCATGGGCACCGATCCCGCTCTATCAATAAACCCGCCACGACGGGCAGACGGTCCACCGTATTTATCGCAATCGGGGATTTTTTCTTCACGAAGTAATTCGCGAAGACCGTCCACCGCCTGGCTGTAGGACATCGCTTTGTCCCGAACAATCTTACCCTCCATTGTCCACGGAAATAAATAGTCCTCACCTCGCGCGCCGCCGTGGTATCGACGCACGTAGGTACGCAGCAACGAAAATGCAAAGTCGGCATTCCGCTTGGAGATCACCGCAAATGGTGCCTGCTTGGTCTTATGCATTTTAGGTTTGTTCGCGTAGAAATAATAGAAAACGAAGAATTCTCCAAGCAACGGCGAGTTGTAGTATTTCAGGTGTTTGACCCGAGCCGTACCATTCGCTAGCTCGCCGATCCGTTGCATCGCCGCATTTGCGAGAGTCCACATCGCCAACACCTCGAAGCGTCGTGTATGATGCGCCAATATCCTCTTATGTAAGAGCTTCAAAATCACCAAATACAGCGGCTTTGCCTTCTTCACCATGGTTGTGTCGAACTTCTTCATGGCTCGCCGCGCCCTAAGGAATGCGTGGTAACCCGCGGGACACGTGACATCGATCCAATTTTCATGAAGGATGTGTATGAAGTACCATTTTAACGAAGAGCAAATCGGGTTAAAGTTGCGCGCTGTATTACCCCTCTCCATGTAATCCCACAAGAAAGAGGTCAGGTTATAATAACCTGCTGGGACGCTTGAGATCCCCCTCGCGTCGCAGAAAGCGACGAAGTCGTCCCCGATCCTAGAATAGTTCTTGATAGTCCGGGGCTCGTAGGCGGCAAATGGAAGCCACCCGATCAGATCCTTATCCTCGAACTCCGTCCGTGCCGCGTGAAGCTTCCTGCGGTTAGCATAGTTTCGTTTACGACGGGTTGTCTGCAAGGCGGCAGCCGTGAGGGGTGCGAGAGAAAAGAGTTCATGTTTAGACGAGTAGGGATTGTCGGTAAAATACGTTTCCGAACGTGATAGGGGTGGGGAAGCGTTGAAACTAGAGGTAGGGGTATGGCGTACCAGTGGGCGCCCCGATCCCCTCCTGGGACCGCGACACCCATTCCCACGCGTCGCTCTACGACC
>JAPYPO010000239.1 GCA_029937645.1 Candidatus Hydrogenedentota bacterium | reverse complement strand
GTCCTCCCCGGTGCTCTGACCGCTTACTACATCCAATTCGAGCCAGGGCCGATCCGATTCTACGTCAAAGACCAGCGTCGTGTTGGCCGATCCGGAGTTATGCACCGTGAATTCGACGGATGTACCAGAGGTGCCAAAATTGAGAGAGGTTGTCGAAACACTCAGTTTCGCGGTCGGCGGACAGCCGACCAGAGCCAGGCACGATACAACCCCTAAGAGTTGCAGACAAAATTTGGTAGTTCGCATGGTCTATCTCCTTAGTAATAGTTTCAAGAAAAGTGATATTGGATGCCCCCTTTGGGCCGCGTTTCCCAATATCGGGCCTAGTTATGCAAGATTGCCGAGTGGTTTGTCAAGAGTTTTCTTTGCCTTGCTCAAATTACCACCATTGATTTACACGGAACGCGGCGAGAGAGTCCGCGTTGGCCCGACCCCTCCAGTCACGACTGCAACGCGACTTCCGCATCCTCTCGGGCCAGCGCCAGCAATCGTGCATCCCGCGTCAGATCGGCCATACGCAAATCGCCAAGACCCGATTGCTTCCAGCCATAGATCTCGCCCGAGCCTCGCAGCTTCAAATCCTCCTCGGCAATGACGAATCCATCATTCGTCTCGCAGAGGATATCGAGGCGCTTGCGCCCTTCGGGGGTCTTCGTTTTCCCGAGCAGATAGCAGCGGCTTTCGTTCGCCCCGCGACCGACCCGCCCGCGCAGTTGATGGAGTTGCGTGAGGCCAAACTGCGCAGCATCTTCGATCACCATCGTCGTCGCGTTGGGGACATCCACGCCCACCTCGATCACCGTCGTGCTGAGGAGAATATCGATGTCGCCGGCCTTGAAGCGATTCATAATTTCCTCCTTTGCGGGGCCCGGCATCCGGCCATGGATGAGCCCCACGCGAAGGCCCGCGAGAACGCCGTTGGCTAGATCCTCGAAGTGGGCCGTCGCCGCGCGCAGGCTTGTCTCCTCGGACTCTTCGACCAGCGGGCAGACGACATAGGCTTGGAACCCTTGGCCGGCTGCCTTCTTGATGTGGTTATAAACCGCCGCTTCCTTGGATGGAATCACCTTGCGCGTCGTCACCGGGGTGCGGCCAGGCGGCAGTTCATCGATCAGCGTCAAATCCATCGCGCCATAAACTGTGAGTGCGAGGCTGCGCGGAATCGGCGTGGCCGTCATGTGGAGAATATCCGGTTGCGCGCCTTTCTGTGTAAGCGCGAGACGCTGCGCCACCCCGAAGCGGTGTTGCTCATCGACAATGACGAGGCCGAGACGCTGAAACCCGGTGGCCTTCTGAATGAGTGCGTGGGTGCCGATGACGAGATCGATATCGCCCTCCGCAATCGAACCGCGCAACGCCGCCGCGCCTTTCGTAGAGCCGGTCAACAAGGCCACCCGAATACCCAACGGATCGAGCCACGCCTTCATCGTCCGGTGGTGTTGTTCCGCGAGAATTTCCGTAGGCGCCATTACTGCCGACTGGAATCCCCCGTCGCGCGCGGCGGCGATAGCGTGAACCGCGACGACTGTCTTGCCGCAGCCTACATCGCCCTGGATGAGCCGTGCCATGGGCCACGACGCTTCCATGTCGGCGAGAATTTCATCGACCGCCTTCTGCTGAGCCGCTGTCAAGGGGAAGGGTAGCGACTGGGTAAAGGCATTCAGCGTTGGACCGTCCACCACATGCCGGCGTTGATTCGGCTCGGATCGCCTTTTTGCCCGCGCCTTCAACACCTGCAACTGAATAGCAAATAATTCTTCATAGATCACACGGCGGCGCGCAGCCTGGGCTTCCTCTTCGGACTTGGGAAAGTGAATGGATCGCAATGCCGATCCCAGCGGGGGAAAGCCGCGTTCGCGCCGCACCGATTCCGGGAGCGGATCCACGGATTCGCCAGATACCGCGTCGAGCGCCGATCGAATCCAACGGCGCAGGTAGCGTTGCGTCACATTCTCGGCGAGGGGGTACACGGGAACAATGCAGCCCGTATTCAGCCGATCCTCTTCGTCACCGCTGAGAATTTCGTACTCTGGGTTCTTGATGGCAAGGCCCTGATACTGCGAGACCGTACCCGTCAGCACCACCCGTTTATCCTCGGAGAAAGCCCGCGCGAGAAAACCCCGGCCAAAGAACGTCGCCTTCAGTTCCCCCGAGCCATCGCTAACCGTAATCTCCGCCATCGACATTCGGCCGCGCATTCGGATATGCCGACTCTTCAGCACCGTCGCCTCTACCGTTACCACATCCCCCTCCGCCACATCCGCGATGCGCGCCATCGAACGCCGATCCGAATACGCCCGCGGAAAATACCGAAGCAGCTCCTCCAACGTCCGGACGCCGACGCCGGCCAGCGCCTCCACCCGCTTAGGCCCTATCCCAGGCAAGACGCCCACCGAATCCTCCAATCGAAGCGGAGAGGAAGACGGTGAGTCCGATTGGATTGGTGCGTGGGCCATGCGGGGTAGTGTAGTCGCGGCTGAGGGCGGGGTTCCAGCCTAATCGTAATCAGCCGCCCTGATGCCCGGCGTCAAACCGAAACACGGCCGTTTGCCACTCCCAGAAATCCTTTGCGTGTGACAGGAGGATTTTCGAGGATTTTTCGTCGACCCAAAACACGACGGGGTAGGGATACCAGGCCTTCCAGCGGCGGGGAGATGCGTCGAGTGCGCGCAAAAAGATATCTGCGTCTTGCCCGCCGGTCAGCACATCGGCGATGCCCACGACGAACAGGGCGTCGCGCGGTCCGACGGTGGAGGAGTCGTGTACCTGGCCGAAAATGTCAAGCGTCTGCTCGGACACCCGCGCGATATCGATAGAGTCGAACTCGCCTTTTAAGTCTTGGATGAGCCCGTCCACACGCGAAGCTCCGCTGCACACAGCAAGATTCAGCGAGAACACGCGCGGCTGCATGGCAAGGAGCGCGCGCAGTTTTTGGAGGGCGTCTGCTTCCGCCCGATTTCGGTTTTCTCGATGTAGCATCGTACTGTTGGCGGTCCTTCTCGCTTCGTTTACGCGTGGGTTAGGCAGCCATTCTGAGCGATACCACACCTATCGTCAAGTACCAATGAAGTTGGGAATCGTTTCGCGTATGGGGCGATCATCGTCATTGACTCGCACCCGCCTCTCCTCTATATTCCGCGCGGAGGCGGATCCCTTGCGTAAAGGCTCACGAGCGCTCATCGAACAGAAGACTGGATTCCGCCGCGCCATCATGGCTTGGTATCGACGGGAACGGCGCGAGCTATCATGGCGTGGCGTACTGGATCCCTATGTCGTTTGGCTGACCGAGATCATGTTGCAACAGACTCGGGTCGAGCAGGGGACACCGTATATCGAGCGATTCTTGGCGTTGTTTCCTTCGGTGGAAGCGCTCGCCGCAGCGGATATTGATCGTGTGCTGAAGGCTTGGGAGGGATTGGGTTACTACTCGCGGGCGCGCAATCTCCACAAGGCGGCGAAGGTCATCGTCGGCGAGCGGAACGGTCAATTCCCCGACACGGCGCCCGAATGGCGCACGTTGCCCGGCGTGGGACGCTACACAGCCGGCGCGGTCGCAAGCATTGCGTTCGGGCGGAACGAGCCGGTGGTCGACGGCAACGTGAAACGGGTGCTGGCCCGCCTGACGAATCTACGCGCGAGCATTGATGACACCAAGGTTGCGGAAGAATTGTGGGTGCTGGCGGGGGTGTTGGTCCAGGGCAAGGCGCCGGGCGATTTCAATCAGGCGCTGATGGAATTGGGCGCCCAAATCTGCCTGCCACGAAACGCACGGTGCGGCGGTTGTCCTACGCGGAAGTATTGCGCAGCCTCGGCGCTGGGCGTTCAAGATAAGCTGCCCAAGCGCCGCCCAAAGAAGACGGTGCCGCATCACGAAGTTGTCATCGCGGCGATCAAGAAGAACGGGCGCTACCTCCTCGGAAAACGACCTGCCGATGGGATGTTGGGCGGGCTCTGGGAGTTTCCAGGTGGAAAGGTCAAGACTGGAGAGGCTGACGCGGCGGCCTTGCGGCGTGAGGTGAAGGAGGAGTTGGGCATCGCCGTCGAAGTGGGGGACTTTGTCGCCACGGTGAACCACGCGTATTCGCACTTCAAGGTGACGTTGCGTATATATCGGTGTACGCACATTCAGGGTAAGGCCGTTCCCAATGCTCATTCAGAATTGAAGTGGGTGCTGCCGCGGGATTTTGAGCGGTACGCGTTTCCCACAGCCAATCATAAGTTCTTGAAACTTCTGGTATGAACGCGAGATCTATTTGCCACCAATATGGAACAAACAAAAGGAAACGTCAGCCTTTGATTGCCGGCGACCATGATAGCAATTGCCCGTTCCAAAGGCAGTCAATGCGTTTAGGATGCCGACCGCGAGCAAATTACGTTTAGATGACCGCTATTTCGTTTCAGCCTTTTCCGCAGCCATCTCCCTCAACTCTCTTTTCAGGATCTTCCCCGAGGGACCCAGCGGAAAACTGTCGACGACTTCTACAATGCGCGGGTACTTGTACGCCGCCATTTGTTCTTTGGACCAGGCCTTTACTTCCGCGGGGTCGATGGTTTTGCCCGCTTTGGGAATCACGTAGGCCATGATTTCTTCGCCGTGACTTTCGTGCGGAATGCCGATGACAGCGACCAGGGACACATCCGGATGGGTCACAATGACTTCTTCGAGTTCGCGCGGGTAGACATTGAATCCGCCCCGGATAATCATGTCTTTCGTGCGGTCGACAATGTAGAAGTGCCCGTCCTTATCGATGGTGCCCACGTCGCCGGAATGGAACCAGCCGCCCCGGAATGCCACTTCGTTCGCTTCCGGGCGTTGGTAGTATCCCTTCATGATATTGTGTCCGCGGATCACGACTTCGCCGGGCTCGCCCACCGGGACATCGTTCATGTCCTCGTCGACGCAGCGCATTTCGACACCCCAGACCGGCACACCGATGGAGCCATGTTTGCGTTCCATATCGAGCCGGTTGAAGCAGGCGATCGGAGACGTCTCGGAAAGCCCATACCCTTCGAGAATAACGACTTGGAATTTTTCCTCAAATTCCTTCATGACCGCGACGGGCATAGCCGCGCCGCCGCAACTGCAAAAGCGCAGGTTGCCCCGAATTTTCTCTAAGTCATATTCATCCGCCGCCGCGCAGTTCAGCACATCCCAATACATCGTGGGTACGCCCGCAAACATGGTCACATCCTCATCTTGGAACAGGCGCAAGGCATCGGCCGCGTTGAAGCGTGGCAGGAGCACAAGGGTCGCGCCGGCCAGAATTCCACCGTTCAACATGACCGTCTGTCCGTACGAGTGAAAGAGTGGAAGGCAAATGAGATAGGTGTCTTCGTGGGTTGTATGGCCCAATTCATTCGCGCAGATGGCATTCATCATGATGTTGGAGTGCGTCAGCTCGGCCCCCTTCGGCAGGCCGGTCGTCCCCGACGTGTAGAGGATCACCGCTGTGTCGTTGGCGTCCATCTGCTCTGTGTCGAATATATCGGATTGATCGCCGATCAGGTCGTCCAGCGTCTTGCCGCCTTCAATGGGCGAAGCCGCGCCCGGCGTCGCTGGGAGGTACCAGACATGGCGGCATTCGTCCACATCCGAAAACGCTCCCGCGCCCTCTTGCGCCACAGGCAATTCAGGCGAACCCTCATAGCAGAACAAGGCGACGGAGTTCGAGTCTTGCATGTGATAGGCCATCTCGCGCCGCTTGAGCAGCACGTTCAGCGGTACGACCGTGCAACCGGCCTTCAAGATCCCGTAGTAGATCATGGGAAAGTACGGGATGTTGGGGCAGCAGATGGCGACCTTCTCGCCGCGCTTGATTCCCGAGGCCCGCAGCCCGTTTGCCACCTGATTCGAAATCGTGTTCAGTTCCTTATACGAGACGAGTGTTCCCTCGCACGACAACGCGGTTTTGTCAGGGTAGCGGTACGCGCTATCGGTCAGCAGGACAGCTAGGTTTTGCATGGTGGACGAACTCCTTCTGGCGCTAATCATGTGTGTTTATCGGGTGTTGGGCGCAGGACTCGATTCTTTCACGATCCCTGGGGATAGTCAAGCTGGCTCGTCAAGCGGTAGTGTCCTAATTTGAACTCGAGGGATTATTAGCGGCTTTCTGACACGATTGCCGCCCGCACGGCATCCTGCGCAGAATTCGTCGGGGGATGCCGAGCATGGCGTAGAAACGGCCCTTTTCGCTACCATCTATAGGGGATGACCATGCGTAGCGAGTCTGAGCATTTTGGAGATCCACGTCAAAAACACAGACACCCCTTTCCAGGCCGTTCTAGCTTGAAATTCCTCACGAACAAGGCACTCCTCACGAAATACTGCCTCGCAACCGTGCGTGTTTTCGACAACATGGATAGGCTGATTTTGGATTCTCTAGAGCATAACAACAGTCAAGTTTCCCGCATTAGACACTTTATCCGAGATTACCCATATGGACCCGTCGGCGACCGGAGCCAATGAGATTG
>JAPYPO010000238.1 GCA_029937645.1 Candidatus Hydrogenedentota bacterium | reverse complement strand
GCCCTACCCCAAACCAGTACCCGATCTAAAAAGGGAGGAATAAAGCGGCTCGCCACGCGGCGCCGTAAAGTTTTCGGCTTGTTGGAGCGCACACGAAGAGATGGTTGCGCCACCGGGGCATTCCCAAAAAGTCTACGAATGAATATGCACAGGCGTCCCGATCGGGCACAAGCGGAATACGGTCTCGACATCCTGGGGGCGCATCCGGACGCAGCCCCGGCTTAGCGCTTGGCCGATCGACTTGGGAAGCGGGGTGCCGTGAATACCGTAGGGCGTGGGGCGACGGTTGACGCCCATCCCCATCCACCGGCGCCCCAAGAGATTGTCCGGGGATGCCGCCGGAACCACCACACCCCGGTTATACCAATCCGGGTCTGTAATCTTGTTGACAATTTCAAAGCGGCCCAGGGGCGTCGAACCATCACGCCCGAGGCCCACGGGAAAACTTCGCAGCGGCTCGCCGTGGCGCAACAGCGTTAGAAGATAGCGAGACGTATCTACCTCGATGCTGATCGCAGGTGGAGTCACGCTCGCTACGCCCACGGGGTGCAGTTCCAGGAGTTCATCCATCGAGCCGAGGCCCGCAGCCACATGCTCAGATGCCTCGATTTGAGATCGGGATTCGCCAAGCATGTCGCGCCACGCCTCGGGCACGTTACCCGGATCCATGCTGTCCGCCTTACGGAGCAGCGCGAGCGCCAATCCAACCTCCCCATCAGATGCCGCCGCTTCCGCATGGCCCAGCGTCGCGATGAAGCGTTCGACCGCACTCGCCTTCGGATGACGTTGTGCGCGTTCGAACAGGGCGCGGTCGAGGCTTTCCTCGTTCAGCGCTCCGGGGCTGAGTGACGCAACGCGCATCGATGCAGCCTGCGCCAGGCTGATCAACCCGGCGGCGCTCTCTGGAAGAGTCAGGGGCTGGGATTCCGTCGCGGCCCATTCCGTGTGAAGTGTATTCGCTCCGACGATCCCGGTCCTCGATGGCGTTGGCGGTTCGGGCTCAGGAGCGGGCGGGGCCACCCCCTCACTTCGAACCGACGGCCCGAACATTCGATCGGCAGACGCCGGTGGTTTTTCCCCGCGAAGGAACAAGAGCGCTAGGAGCAGCGCGATCAGAAGAACAGCGAGCCGCCAGCGTGTGATGGGATTCTTCCAGCGCTCCCGGCGCCGACCCGAAGGGTTGACCGCTTCGTGTGACACCTTGAGTATTGAAGGCGAACTTTTGATCTCGGCCGTGCCTTTGCGAGGAGCCGCGCCCGGTTTCTTCCGCTTCGACAAACTCGGATCGAGCGCCCTCTTCTTCGTTGTTATCGGAGGCAGCGCTTTCGATGCGCTCTTCGGGTGGAGGCGGATGCCCATGGTATAGGCCCCGTTGTCCAGCTTCGAGAGATGGCGGACGCGTCCCCGGAAGATGACAACAGACGATTCCGTGTCACCCTCCTTGGGCTTAAGCTCGATGTGGAGATCCTGGCCGATTTTCTGAGGAAAATGGGTGCGGATACGCAATCCGCCAGCGCTCATGTCAATGGCCAGCCCATCACGCACCAGGCTCGACGAATCGAAGAAATCCGAAAAAAGCACATGGCGCAGCGTTTCGACGCGGCGCATACGCCTCTTTTCGTCGGAGGAATCCCCTGAAACGGTAGGTGGTGTATTCGAATCCATTGCCATCCGTGCGCCGGTGTGCCCGCGTGTTTTCACATATAGAAAAGTATACCACAGCAAATGGCCCGCCGTGCGCCGCGCCCATCGAGACAGCCCGTCAACGCCCTTTTATCGAGTCTGTAACTGCTGATACACTGGGAGCCGTGCGTTACGAGTGATTACCCGCTTCGCGGGATATTGGGATAAGGACAGAGGCGAGAACCGGGTGCCACCCAAAAGATTCTGTCCTTAACAGGCAAGGACACGCGCTACGAAGCAAGGACCAGTTGGAAGGAAATTCTATGCTGAGGCGAATTGGTGTTCTGGGAGGCGATGCGGCGACGCAGGCATCGCTGGATACGCTATGCGGAAAGAACGATTGTGAGTTGCTCGACCTCGCCGGTGTGGACCATATACCACCGGGCGTAGCCGCAATCGCCGGGGCGGGCGATCCCGACGTAGCGGCCGAAGGTGCGCTGCAAATGGCGCGCCGGTCTGAGAACATGTTGTATCTGCTCGCGGAGGCCATCGACTGCCGCGAAGACAAAGCGCCCGGCAGCTCCCATCGCCTCATGCAGCACGCGACGCGCTTCGCGGAGGCCCTGCATCTAAGCAACAGCGACCGCTCCGCTCTTGAGCGCGCCTCCCTCGTTCACGACATCGGTAAGCTGAAAATCCCCAATGGGGTCCTGCTGAAAATCTCGGGCCTCACCTACGACGAATGGACCCTCCTGCAACAGCACACCGTTATCGGAGCCGATATGGTTCGGGAAATGGACTTGTTTCAGGACATCGAGGATATCGTCCGCTGCCACCACGAATGTTTCGATGGCGACGGGTATCCCAATGGCATCGAGGGCGAAGCGATCCCCTATCTGGCACGCATCATGAAAATTCTGGACGTCTACAACGCCATGACCAGCCCCCGAATCTACCGCGAAGGCCACGCCACGCACAAAGACGCCATTGCCCATCTGCGCGAGGAGTCGGGAAAGCACTTCGACCCCGATCTCACCAAGGCCTTCATCGCCGGCAAGATTGGGAAGACGGAGCATTAACGGCGTACTCGAAAATAAGGGTGTGTAGCCCTCCGCACACCGCAAAATAAGCGCCAATAACAAAGAAAAATATTGACGCCGGGCCCAACGTCTGATATTCTATCCATAGGTAAACTATTGACAAAGTGCCTGTGGTTAACCTGCAAGGATTCCTATGTCCTTCGGCGAACAGCAACGACTTGCAGCATTTTCGGATACCGTACGAAATTCGACGTTGAAGCGGTTGCGTCGCGTTCCGGAAGGGGCCGAGAACTGGGCCGTTCGCGAAGGCGCAATGAGTTTCGCCGATCTGGCGGACCACATCCTCCAATGCGACTACGCTCTCCTCAAGATATTCGAGACGAAACTCATCGGCGCGAATGTTGGAAAAGCGGGCCAGCGCCGCATCGAGACCTACCCCGAATTCGAAAACCTCATTGGAGAGTTGAAGCAGCTCAGGAAAACGCGCCGCGAATTTATCGGCACGATGACGGAATCGGACTTTGATATCATCATCGACGCCGAACGAATCCGGGGCGTCGAACGCATACCCGCAGGTATCCTCATTCTCGAAATGCTCGACCACGAGGTACACCACAGGGGCCAGATGGCGCTTGCGTTAGGCCTCTACGAAGCCGCCGGAGGGACGCTCAGCGCGCCATCCCAGGCGGCCGATCTCACACGTTTCTAATCCGTTATCTCGTCCGCTATCGGGTTCTGCCCCATGATCGAAAGCCCGCGCAGATAGTTGATAAAGGAGTCGTCGTCCCACCGCGCGGGACCCATCCAGCGGAACGCCACCTTTCCCTCGGGCGAAATAACGAAAGTGGCGGGCGTTTTTCCAGGGTTGTATACCACGGGTCGATCGGCGATGACCTCATCCATATAGATTGGAAAGGTCAGATCATACTCCATCATAAGGTCCAACACCTCGTCCACCGTCTCGTCCGAATGCTTGAACGTGACCGTGACGAACGCAATGTCATCGTCTTGAATTCGCTCGTATAGCGACTGCAAATAGGGAAGCTCCGCGACGCAGTTGGGGCATTTCGGATTCCACGCGGTCAGGAATATTGTTTTGCCCTTTAGCGTGGAGAAGTCAAATTCATCGCCGCCCAGATCTTTCAGCGGCCAGTCGTACTCCGCATCCACCTCGCTTGGCACGAACGGCACGGCCATCTTTTCATCAGCGCGGAGAAGCAACAAGACGACGAACGCGAGAACGAGAGACACGACTCCCGTGAAAAAGCCCACGATAAAGCGGGCGCTAAAGATGAACTTCATATTCGTCTCCCCTAGAGAATTCTGCCGATGCGCCCCCGTAGTATACAGGATGCCCGCTCAAATATTTATAAGCAGGCACAGACGCTATCGACAAAACCTCTAGTGCATTGGTTCACAAAGAAGCTAAATTATGTTCGCTCAGAAAAACCACGTCTTCTGACTCGCAAAGGCAATTTAAGTCGGGTCGGTTATGAACCAACACACTGGCGGCGCGGAACTCCGGACCCGGCGATCTTGTGCTCCGTTACTGATTCGCGTTATCGTATAGGGGATTTGAAGGCTAAATCCGGGAATGCCGTCCACAATCCCCATGTTCCTCCTATGTCCCCCGTCCACCTAAAACCCGTTGGAAGTGCCTGTAGATGAATGTCCGTGAAATTCTCGATGCTGAAATCCTGCTGAAAGTCGAAAAGCCTTCGCGCTATCTTGGCTCCGAAGTAAATACAACCCACAAAAACCTTGACGATGTAGATCTGCGGATCGCGCTCGTCTTCCCCGATTTGTATGACCTCGGGTTGGGCAACGTAGGCATCCTCATTCTGTACTCTATCCTTAACGACCTCCCCTGGTGCTGGTGCGAGCGGGCCTACGCGGCCGCGCCCGATATGGAGCGGGAACTGCGCGAACGTGGCCTCCCTCTCTTTTGTAACGAATCAAAAGATTCGTTGGCTGACATGGATTTGGTCGGATTCACACTTCAGTCCGAATTGACCTACACGAATATAGTGAATTGTATCGATTTGGCCGGCGTGCCACTCCGCTCCGAGAAGCGCACCGAAGACAACCCCCTCATCTTCGCCGGCGGGCCGGCCGTGTTCAACCCCGAGCCGCTCGCGCCCTTTATCGACTTCTTCGTTATCGGCGAAGGAGAAGACATCGTACTTGAGATCGCCGAGGTGGTCCGAACCCTTAAAGACTCCCCGCGCGCGACGAAGTTGGAAGCGCTGGCGAAGATACCGGGCGTTTACGTTCCGGCGCTTTATCCTTTCGATATCTTGCCGGATGGCCAAATCCTCCCGAAAGAGGACGCCCCGAAAATCGTCAAGCGGACGGTGGACAACTTGGACGCGGCAAAGTTTCCCACGGATTACGTGGTGCCGTACACGCAGCAAGTCCACGATCGGCTCGCGTTGGAAGTGTTGCGCGGCTGCACACAGGGCTGCCGCTTCTGCCAAGCGGGGATGGTCACCCGTCCCGTCCGCGAGCGGACCATCGAAAATATCGATCAGCTCATGGAAGAAACGCTCGCGAAAACAGGCTACGAAGAAGTTTCCCTCGTATCCCTTTCGACCTGCGACTATTCGCGGCCCAAGGCGCTTGTCGAGAGCGTGACAAAGCGGGCCGCGAAGAGCCGTGTTTCCGTCTCGTTGCCGTCGTTGCGTCTGGATTCTTTCTCCGTAGAAATGGCCGACGCGGTGGCCGATGTACGCCGAAGCGGGCTGACCTTCGCCCCGGAGGCGGCAACGCCCCGGCTGCGCTCGGTTATCAACAAGTGGATCCCGGATGAGGGCCTCCTCGATATGGCGAAGGAGGCCTATCAGCGTGGCTGGAACCATATTAAGTGCTATTTCATGATCGGACTTCCTACCGAGCGCGACGAGGATATCGAAGCCATTGTCGATCTGTGTAAGCGAACCTTGAAGGTGGGCCGGGATATCAAATCGAGCGCCCGCGTGCATCTGGGCGTGTCGACGTTTGTTCCGAAACCGTTTACCCCGTTCCAGTGGGCCGCGCAAATCGGCATGAAAGAAACGGAACGCCGTCAGGATATCCTGCAGCGCGGCTTCAAGGGCAACGGCGGGATAAAATTCGGCCGCCACACTGCCGAGACCACCTTTATCGAAGGACTGATCGCGCGGTCCGATAGGCGGGCGGGCGATCTCATTGAAGCGGCGTGGAATAACGGCGCCCGCTTCGAATCGTGGGACGAGCATTGCGATCTGGCCGCATGGGAAAAGGCGATTGACGATACCCATTTTGACGTGGACTTCGCCTTTCGCGAGCGCCACCTCGACGAACGCCTTCCCTGGGATCATATCGATGTTCTCATGCCGAAGGAATGGTTTCAGGAAGACTGGGCTCGCGCCATGGAATTGCAGCACGCGCCGGATTGCCGCGCAGGCAAGTGTCACCTTTGCGGCGTCATTTTTCGCGAGCGGAAATTGTGCCAGCATATGCTCAAAAATCAGCGACGCGGCCGAATTGAGGAACAACAGTGGCAGCCGAAGCCGAAAGAGAAATATGTCGAGCCGCCCGCCGTACAGCGGGTTCGCTTCCGAATCGGACGCGTCGGCGAAACGCGCTACCTCTCGCATCTGGAATGGATGACCGCGTGGGTCCGCACGCTGCGGCGGGCCGGGGCACCACTGTCCTACTCGCAGGGTTTCCATGCCCACCCGAAGGTAACGTTCGCGACGGCGTCGCCGGTCGGTGAGGAATCGCGTGCGGACTATATGGACATCGTGCTGAAGGAGCGCGTCGAACCCAACGACCTCCTGGCCCGAATCA
>JAPYPO010000237.1 GCA_029937645.1 Candidatus Hydrogenedentota bacterium | reverse complement strand
CTCCTGAATGTCATCCGCGACCAGGTGGATGTGATCCAAATCCGTCGCGACCGCCGCCACAGGCAGCAAAATGGCGACCGCCAGGGCTGCCCGAAATGCGCCCCGCACAAAGGCGTTTTTCATGGTTGATCTCCTTTCCAAGTAATAATTTATCTGCTTTGAAACGCATTCATCTGCTTTGAAATGCGCGGAGGCCGACCCGAATCCGAGCCAGCCTCCGGTGTTGATAGTAGGTCTCTTGCTACTTACCTGGCTTGGCGGAGACCAATTCGATTGTTGCTCCGTCCGGCCCTTCGATGCGCGCGCGTCGGTACACTTCAGACTGATGGGCCTCCTCCAAGAAGGTTACGTCCAACGCTTTCAGGCGCTCAATTTCCGCGTCGAAGTTGGTAAGCTTCATGTTGATATGGTCAATCGAGCGATCGATTGTGGGCACTACGGGACGGATGGCACGCTGCACGAAGATATACATGTCGCCAAAGCGCAGGACCTTGAACTGCGCTACATTCTTATAGCGTCCAATTTCCGCACCAAAGACTTTCGAGTACCATTTCGCCGTACCAATCGGGTCGCGCGTCTTCACATGCAGATGATGGAAACCAAGCAGGTCATCGTCGTTGAGAATTTCGATTCGGGTTCCCCACGGATCCAAAAATATCCCGGCTATCGCCTCCGTGTTCTTGGCATGAAATCCCCACCGGATAACCGTGATGCCGGCTTCACCAAGTTCGTCCATCTTGGCCTGCACATTGGGCACCGAAAAGGAGAGGTGATCGAAGGCCGAGCCCCGGCTACCCTCGACTTCGGCCTCAGAGGTCTTGAACTTCACCACCGTTTCGCCAAAAAGCACGGTATCCGTGGTCCCATCAGGAACGGTCCCGTCGAAATGCTTCGCGTACCATTCCGCACCCGCTTTGGGGTCATCGACGATCAGATGGATATGATCCAGACTGGCTGCCATCGCCCATGCGGGCGCAAGAACTGCGACCGCCAAGGCCGCTCGAAACGTGATTTGCACGATAGTTCTTTTCATGATCTATCTCCTTATCCAGGTAAAAATTAGCTTCGAGCCTAGCACATTGTGGACTCGAATGAAAGCCTTTCCCAGGCCGACTCCGCTGGTAATTAAATCCGAGCTGGAATCGAGGTAATTTGCTGTTTGACACGCTAGGATTTCTATGCTAGAAATGAGCGTGGCGTTTTGCTGCAATTCGTGCTATATGGAGGGAGCGACGCTTGATCTCGCGATTTGTCCCGGTATTACTTGGCGGAATTTTTATCCTCCTTATGGGTGCGTATGGGGATGGCTGTCGATCCGAGCGCGAAGTGGGTACGACGACCTGCGTGGCCTGTCATGACGGGTTTAGCGGATCCGACCAGTCCGAGTTTCTCGAAAGCTCTCACTTCTTCATGGACTGCGAAACGTGCCACGGGCCCGGCGGCGCCCATGTGGCCAATGCGGGCCGTGGAGGGTTGTTTATCGATAACCCGGACACGTTCGGCTTCCTGGAGGGTATCGCCGATTGCGCCGATTGTCATCAATCGGATTTTGATGGATTCTTGGAATCCAGGCACGCGGCGACTGAGGCCGCCTCTTGCATAGACTGCCACAACGTTCACCGCCCGGGCGGCTTTCCCTTTGATGCGGAGGAGGGGCTTCCCTTGAACAGCGCGCAATACGCTGAATCGTGCGCCGAATGCCATGCGCCCGAAGTATCGGGTACGGCGATGAGCGTCCATGGCCAATTCGAGATCGCCACCTGCGGCACATGCCACGACATGCACCTCGCCGACACCTTCCCCCAAAGTCCGGAAGACAATTCCCTGTGCCTTCAATGCCATCAATATAATTTGCCCGATGATGCTGCGGTTGATTTTCACACAGGCGGATTTCATCCGGTCGATCCCGCGGGCTCGGGGGCAAGCCGTTGCGTCGACTGCCACATGCTGCCCCACTCTGCTGCAGGCGGCATCCTGGTGTCTAGCGACCACCGCCTCTTTACGGTCGCGCCGGAAGTATCGAATAATGCCATCGAAGCCGGTGTCGTTCCGGTCCCGCCGAACACCTGCGGGGGCGTTATCGGCTGCCATGACCCGGGTGTGCCGGGTTCAGGCGTGCCACACGACCATACGAACGCAGGGCAGAATAGTGTGTTCCAAGTTCTCTATGAATCAATCGGCGATATACCGTAAATGAAAAATGTACCCAGACTCCTAAAAAAACGCGAATCTGTAGTCCCGACAATTGCGAAGGAGTATTGTCGTCTCTAGTTTCTACCATAGCCGACTATTGGGCCACGCGCTGGGGGCGGTGGCGCTTCTTGCCATTCTCGCTTCGGGCGGTGCCGTTGCAGATGAATCGGAGTCTGACGAACGCAGGTACCCTTGGATTAGTGGCACCCTCGATTTGGGGCTTGAGTTGCGCCTCGATGACCGGGACACAGACGCCTACGCGGATCAGTTCCTGCGCTTCGAGGCAAATCCGCCAGGAAAACCTAAGTTGAGCGTTCACGGGAGCCTGTGGCTCGTTGAGGATCTGGACGGACACGAAGACCGGACGAGCAGCCTCACGTCGTTGCGCGATACCTCGTCCACCGCAGTCGAAGCGCGGCTCCTCGAACTCTATGTTGAGGTCGATGACCTCTGGGAAGACTACACCCTGCGCGCGGGGAGGCAGCGTATTTTGGAAAGCCCCGCGTACACCCGGATGGACGGCCTTTTTCTTAAGCGGCGGCAAGGGCGCTGGGATTGGTACCTATTTGGCGGGGCGCGCGCCTCGATTTATGAGGATGCTCACGAGGATGCCGTGCTTGGCGGAGGCGCGGCGCTACGGGTATCCCCTAGGACGCGTATCGCCGTTGATGCGTTTTATGGCGAAGACGGGCGGCGCGATTCGGAGGAGGTCGTCCCGAATCTTTTCCAATCGCTCTTTGGGCTCGGGTATCCGCGTCGGGTCAAGCGCGAAGTGGATAGTCGTCAGATATCGGTTAGTGTGAATCACCGCTTGGCGACGCATCACCACTTCTTCGGCCGCTACACGCTCTACGATGAAGAGAGTGACGAGATACTGTTGTCGGCCTCGGGCTTCTTTCCAAAGCACGAAATCTTCTACGATGTGACGTACCGGCGACGGCTCGAAATTCTGGGAGACCGCCAGAACGACGTGACGGGTTTCTACCGGATTCTGGGAACGCAAAATGAATTTGACGATCTTTTAGCGACGGTGAATATTCCGCTGACGGAGCGGGTTTCGCTCGGGTTCGAGGGACAAATACACGACGCGCGGGATGACTCGTCCACGACCGCGAACCGCGATTACTATCGCCTGGGCGCGTTTGTGCATGTAGATGAGTTGCGGCCCGATGTGAATGCGACGTTATTCATCGAGAATTGGACGGTGCAAGACGGCGAAGGGACTTGGGCGATTACGGGTGAGATTCAGAAGCAATGGGATCGCATCGAAGCGACGATCCGCGCGGATTTCGAGCGCTACGAGGATCGGATTTCAACCTATGAGCCTCAGTACTTTTTCGCGAATAGCGTCATCGTCGCGCTGGTCCCGGGCCTGTATCCAAATTACCGCCTCCTCGCGCCGTTCCTGGATGTGGACCGCGTGCTGACTCACGAGAATATCTACTCTCTTGAGGGAGAGTTGGTTTATAAACTCGACGAAAGGCGCCGCCTGGAATTTCGCGCCACCTACGAGCAAGACGACGGACCCGATTCGCCTTATTGGCGTTTTCGCGCGCGATACACGGTGAGGTTCTGACGATGCACGACGATTCCCTGAAACAGCCCTTTACCACCACGTACCGAATCCCGCTGGTGATCTGTGTGTGCGGATACCTGGGGGCGTGTATCGGGATCGCCACGCATGAGAACCAGGCGGAGGAGAAGCGGGCCGCGCGTGGGCTGCTCTTTCCCCACCCGATCCATATGGAAGACGGCATCGCCTGCACGGACTGCCATGATTTCGAATCGGAGGAACCGATGGCGCTCGATCACGAGATGTGCGGGCTCTGCCATGAGATACCGGAAGAGGATCCGACGCAGGAGGCCTGCGGTTTCTGCCATACAACGGAGGATTATTCGGTCGCGCCGAAGACGCCTTTCCTGTCGGCCGAGCGGCGCTTTGATCACATGGCCCATATCCGCAACGAAATCGAGTGCGCAACCTGCCATGAGAATCCCGATTTGGCGGCGTATCCTGAGGCGCCGGTTATGCCATTTTGTATGGACTGCCATGCGAAGCAAGACATCCGAGCGAGCCTTGACGCGCAGTTGGCGAGCCACGATGACTCGACGGCGGGAAACGCGCAGCCCGGGCGCAGCCTCAACGATTGCTCGGTTTGCCACAATGAACTTGACGTGGACACCGTCCCGAAATTCCGCGACGGGGTTCGCATTGCACATGACGCACCGGGCGTCTGGACCCGGCTGCACGGGCGCGAGGCCCGCTTCGACCCGGAGTACTGCGCCACCTGCCATGATGCGGGCCGTAGCGAAGAAACAAGTTGCGTCGAATGCCACCGCGTGACCAAGCCGGCAAGCCATACCGTATCGTGGAACCGCAAGACGCACGGCCTTCGCGCATCCTGGGATCGGCAGAGTTGCGCGGTCTGTCACGAGGAAGAGACGTGTCTGCAATGCCACCAGTTCTCGGAGCCGGCTTCGCACAGGGGCTCGTTTGGCTCGCCGCTGAATTCCCATTGCGTACAATGCCACTTCCCCGCACAACAGGAAAATTGCACCGTCTGCCATGAAGCCATCGACCACCGTAGCGCCCGGCCATCCCCCCACCTCCGCGGCGTGTACCCGGCAAATTGCTCGCTATGCCACCCCGGCGGCGTACCAACCCGCGCTCCGCATCCGCTCAACGGAACGGCGCGGTGTATTCAATGTCATAATTAGACCGCATATTTCCTGAGCATCGCTTCGCCGTTCGTGAAATATGCCATTGCTATCGATTGATTTGGTGACTGTAGGTGCCTTCAGGTCCCTGATCTGGTTGTTCGGCGGTTAGTGAATAGTACCGCTGCAATCAGGGCTAGAAGGATTAGGTCTCCTAATGCGTCGGGTAAACTCCCTAGGCCTGAAGACGCGGCTGATGATCCGAAGCATGTCATCGGTTCACCTTCACCCTCACCCTCACCCTCGCCTTCTCCCTCACCCGATGGAGTTTGTAGGGTGGTGAATTGGCCCTCGGCGGATATGGTCTCGTTCTGGGAATCGTCTAGCGAGCCTGCCGTATAGAAGTAGGTCGTTCCCGGATCGAGATTGGTCAATGTGATGAGGTGATCTGTGCCGACGAGGGTGGTGGTCGCCTGATTAGACAGCTCGCCGGACACGGTCCCGAAACGAACCTGCCTCGTACTGAACTCGTCAGTCGTCCATGCAATTTCCGCTGAAGTCAGATCGATACTTTGTGCGTCCGGTCCGGACAGGATCGCCGGGGTCGCCGTATCCGGTTGATCGGCCGTCGAGAAGGAAAAGACACCCGACATCACTCCGTTCCCAGCGATATCGACCGAACTCGCCTCGAGGGTGTAGTCCGACCCCGGCGTTAGATTCGTCAAGGTGAACAAATGCTCGAAGCTCAAGCTTGCATCGGCCGCTCGCGAAACTCGGGCTTCGCCTGCAGCGCCGAACTCGACCAGCCCGTCGGCGATCTCCTCGCTAACCCAACGCACGGTAACCGTGGTATCCGTCGCGGATACGATCTCAGGGCCTTCTGTGATTACGGGCGCGGTCGAATCCGGGTCCGTATCGGTCGTGAAGGCCAAGCCTGTCTGTTTCGTGGCGTTGGCGTTCTGATCAACGCTAACCGTGTTCCCGCTCGCGTCCGTCGATGAGATGCTGTAGCTGTACGTGGCGCCCGGCGTCAGATTGACGAGCGTTATCTGATGAAGAAATACCCGCGTGGAATCGGACTGCTGGAGCGTCAACGGCGTCTCCGTACCGTAGGTCACCACGCTATCGCTCAACTCATCCGTCACCCAGAATATCGTAGCAGTCGTGTCGGTCTGCCCGATGATCACGGGTCCCTCTAACACCACTGGCAGATCGGTGTCGGCTTGACCGAGCGTATGGCCCTCAAATATCGCGCTCTGCGTAGGCCCGTTACTGGAGGAATCGGTAGACGAGGCTTGCAGGAACAGGGTTGTATCCGACGCCAACCCCACCAACGTCAGGCTGTGAATATGGGTCAACGTGGGATCGGTAATCGTTGCGCCGAGCGCCTCGGTCGGCCCCAGATCGATGACCGTTGTCGACTGCTCGTCGGTAATCCAGAAAACATCGAGCGAGTTGAGGCCGGCATTGAGCACGAGCGGCCCAAGAATAATCACGGGCGCGTGCATGTCATCGTCGGCGAGCGTTGTAAAGTCGAACGACGCGCTGGTCGTGGGCCCGTTGCCGTATCGGTCTACGGAACTGACCGTAAACTCGTACATGGTCGAAGGAGTCAAGCCGGTTAGCTGCACGGTATGGGGAA
>JAPYPO010000793.1 GCA_029937645.1 Candidatus Hydrogenedentota bacterium | reverse complement strand
GCGCAATCCTTGGGCACGTCCGCGCCTCCTCTCCTTTTCGCTTCCGGCGATCTCGACCTCTTAGACGGGTCCAACGCCGCCATAGTGGGATCGCGCTCGGCCACCCGACAGGGCCTTGGAATAGCCGAGGCCTGCGCCGAGGCCTTTGCCCGTGAGGATGTGCCGGTCGTCAGCGGTGGGGCGCGGGGCGTGGACTCCGCTGCCCACGCCTCGGCGCTTGAGCAGCATGGCAAGACTGTCTTCGTCGCACCCCAGGGAATTCTTACCTTCCACGTGCCGGGGGAACTCGCCGACGCCCTTAAGCGTGACGGCGTCCTCCTGGTAAGTCAATTCGCCCCGGATCAAGACTGGTCCACCCACGGCGCGCTTGCCCGCAACGCGACGATCTGCGCGTTGTCCAAACTCGTGTGCGTCATTGAACCCAGACGAAAAGGCGGCACTGTCAACACCGCACGCCACGCCCTTGAACAGCATAAGACCGTGATGGGCTATTGGGATCGAGGCAGCGGCGGATTGCGAAAGGCAGGAGTTCTGCCCCTCTTAAGCCCGGAAAAGAAGTTCAACCCGAACGAACTCCTGCGTCAATGGAGGAGGGCGAACAAGCGCCTCGTGGGGCAAGGAGATCTCTTCGGCTGAATCGGTGGCTGCGTGTTCGGCTATGCACGAAAGCCCCGCGCTTCGTAGGCGAAACGCGGGGCCATATTTTTTATAAGGGCGAGTGGTTGTCGTTCTCGCGACCGCAGACTAGAGGCTATATGTCGCCGCCGTCAGCCGGCTCGAAGAATGCGGCGAGCGCGCGGATTGGCGAGATGAAAATACCAAATAGAAGTGAAATTATCAGGGGGATATCGACGATAAAAATGTCGACGAATACATCGATCGCGGCTTGCAGATCCTTTTCCATTTTCAAGATTCTCCTAGTGTTTTTGGGTTCGAGACGCCGGAGTATAACAAGGGTTTGCGGGACGGTCAAGTAATCATTTTGGGATTATTTGGATTGCATATTACGCAATAGGCCCTGGCAGCCGGTGGTAAAAGCATAGCGCGGCTGCGCCCGGCCCTTTTCGCTAATGTCTTCGTTGCGAAACCTTGAAAAAGGGCTAATCGAACACGACGGTCTTGCTCGCGATGCGAATTACGCGGTGTTCAACATGGGCGTGGATGGCCTCTGCGAGTGCTGCCTGTTCCAAAACCCGTCCGCGGCGTTTCAACGAATCCACATTGTCCCTGTGGGTTACGGAATCGACTACTTGCGCGATGATCGGCCCCTCATCCAAATCGACCGACGCGTAATGAGCTGTCGCCCCGATAATTTTTACGCCGCGCTCGTAGGCTTGGCGATACGGGTTCGCGCCTTTGAAGGACGGCAGAAA
>JAPYPO010000792.1 GCA_029937645.1 Candidatus Hydrogenedentota bacterium | reverse complement strand
CGTGGTTTCGAGGCATTGAGCCTTGGGTCACCACGGGAGGAAACGAGGAGTGTTTGCGTGGACGCCTGCTGTAGGGGCCGCTGGCGATTACCCGGCGGTGCTGTTCACGGTGGCTGACGACGGAACCCCAGTTGAAACTGATTCTGAGTCCGTCACAATTGTTGTGCGTGGAAGCGGCGAAGGCCCAGATCCGGATCTTTGTGGTGCTCTCGACACCATTGATTCGCAATTCGACATGTTCATGACTGATTTTGGCATCACAGATGCCGACTTTGATGCCGACGGGATTGAGGATGCCTTTATGCTAGCGCTGTTGGACGTGGTGTGCGCCCGGGATCTTGAAGACAGCCTTAGGAACGCAACGTTGAATGCATTCGACATTAACCGGATGAATCTGGAAGCGGAAGCGCAGTTCGATTCCCTGCAAGAGTATAAGTTAGGGCTGGCGGCGCTGTTGCTATTGTCCACGGATATGCAGATTGCGGTGAGCAACGCGCTGGCCGACCAAGGCATCACGCTCGCGGGCACCTACGAAATCGTCAATGTCGTGGGCGGCATATTCATGCCCTCCGCAGCAAAAGGTTTGAGCTTGTCGGAAGGCTACAAAGTATTCGACGTGTCTCTCAAAACGACCAACGAACCCTACTCAGCTACCGGCGATTTCGACGGGGATGGAGCGAGTAATCTGACGGAATACAATGCCGTTGTCATTGATGGTGGCGGTTCAATAGATGATTTTCTGGCGGCGGCTGGCGATCCTCTAGTCATTGGTGGTGAAGGCGAGGGCGAGGGTCCGCCTCCCGTATGCGGCGCTTTATGGATAGACGGCGCGCCCCTCTCCGGCGGCGTGGGTGATTTGGCTCTGCTGACGCTTGTCGTGGGAGCTATGCTGTTGCATCGGCGTAGAAAGACAGCGCGTGGGTAGTGGAGATAGCGGCGTGTAGATTTGGCGGATCTGCTCTACCCGGAAATCTTCATACTCAATGTTATGATGAGACTTCGTGGCTACAATTCTGCTCCTCAAAGGCGTGGCTGACTGGGCACACGCTCACCGAGATTTCCTTCTAGCCTAGGTGATGCTCGCGTCGCCAGATTCGCCGGTGCGCACACGAATCGCGTCCTCGACGGGGCTGACAAAAATCTTCCCGTCGCCGATCTTTTCGAACTTGGCCGCCTCCGTAATTGCGTTGACGACCTCTTCGACTGCATCGTCGCTCACGACGATCTCAAGCTTAGTCTTCGGCTGGAACTCCACTACATATTCCGCGCCCCGGTAAATCTCTTTGTGGCCTTTTTGACGACCGAAGCCTTTCACCTCCGTCACAGTTGCGCATTCCGGTGAAAAAGATCACCCATTCCGGAGGAAAAGGATCACCTG
>JAPYPO010000236.1 GCA_029937645.1 Candidatus Hydrogenedentota bacterium | reverse complement strand
GACGGCGCGACAACACGACAACGCGGGCGCGCCCGTCCTCCTGCTCTGCCGACCTCTCTTCCTCCCCGTGAACCACTACGAAGTGGCCTTTCGCTTGAGCAGACCCTCGGCACCAAGTGGATTACTTGGGTCGGAATCGTGATGGTACTCATTGGCACCGCCTTATTTCTCAAGTACGCGTACGACGAGGGGTGGTTCGGCGGGATAGGGCCGAAAGGCCGATTGGCGCTCGGGTGCCTTGCAGGGCTGTCCGCGTTGGGGGCAGGGGAATATTACCGGCGCAGAGAATGGGTTCCCTTATTCCAAAGCGTGACCGGCGGCGGCATCGCCATCTTCTATATCTGCGTATATTTTTCCTTCGAGGTCTACCAGCTCTCCGGCGCCGCTGGGGCGTTAGCGCTCGCCGTGCTCGTCACCGTGCTTGGTATCGTCATGGCCGTGGCGCACGATGCCATTGTCATCGCTGTCATTGCCGTCCTGGGTGGATTCTTGAGCCCTATCTTGTTGTCGAGTGGCGGAAACCACCCCTACATTCTCTTCAGCTATATTTTGATATTGGATCTCGTGGCGCTGGGCGCGGCGTACTATCGGTCGTGGCGCGCCTTGGACCTTTTGTGTTTCGTGGGCACACTGATTTTGTATCAGGGGTGGGCGATGCAGTCCTACAAACCGGAGCAGATGGCGCCGGCCCTGATCTATACCTCTCTGTTTTACTTGCTCTTCTTGCTGGTGCCCACCCTCTACAGCCTCGCGCGAAAAACACCGATGGAGGTGAGCGGGCTTACGATGGTGATCGCGAATGCGGTCTACTCCCTCTTCGCGTATTACAGCATTTTGTTTTCCGAACACCGCTACGTACTGGGCTTCGTGGTGATTGGTCAGGCGATCTTGGTGTTGTTGCTGTTCCAGACGTGGAGCAAGAGGGTAGCTTCGGACAACCGCACGGGCGAGAGTTTGCTGATTATTTCGCTCGCCCTAGTCACGCTCGCGATCCCCGTTCAACTGCGGTTATACGGCATCCCGATCGCGTGGAGCGTTGAAGGGGCCTTGCTCGTCTACCTGGGCCTTCGCTTCAAAATGCCGATCGTGAAGGCCGCCGGGGCGGTGGCCCTACTGCTTGCGGCGGGCGGGCTATTGTACCGGCTCCCACTTCACAGCGAACGCTTCACCGTTCTCTTCAACGCGCCCTTTGGGTCATGGGTTGTGGTTATTGCATCGGCAATTACCGCCTCCGCGCTCCTCTTTCGGCTGGTTTCGCAGGACGAAGGGGAAGATCGAAGCCTGGCAGTGGCGGCCTTTGTGCTGGGCTACGCTCTTGCCGGGATGTTGCTTACCCTTGAGACGATGGCGTACTGGGATGTCTATCGTCCCGAATACCACAGGGTCTATAAATTCGCTTCCCTATCAGCCCTGTGGGCAACCCTGCCTGCGGCGACTTGCGTTGTTATCTTTCGCAGGGGGATTGATACTTACGCCTTGGCATTGGCCTGGGCGGGTTATGCTGTTGGCGTGTGTATACTCCTTGTAGGATTGCTGTTCCACAACGACCCGTCGACGCTCCCGGGACTCAACATAACCTTCGCTGCAAAGCTCCTGTTTATTGTGTCCTTGTGGTTGGGTGGCCACATGGCCCGCCGGCAAGACTCTGTGCAAGTCGGCAGCATCCTGGAAGCGGCAAGTCATATCGTGGCGGCGATCCTCTTCGCCGCGGAGTTCAACCGCTGGGGCGATACAAGCGAGGGAGTTAGTAGGAATTTTGCCTTGGCGCTTCTTTCCGCGGTGTGGGCCTTCCAAGCGTTTGGGCTGATATGGGCGGGGTTGGCAACGCGCATGAAGTTGCGGCGCCTGCTGGGCTTGGCGTTGTTTGGCATCACTGTTTTGAAGGTCGTCTTTTTCGATATGACCGAGTTGGGCCGTGGGACACAGATTATCTCGTTTGTGGCGAGTGGCTTATTGCTGCTGGTAGCCGCGACGTTTTACGCTCGGTTCAGCGCCGTATTCCTGGAGGAAGGAGAGCATGACGATGTTTCCTAGATTGAAGCCCCGAGATTTTCTTTCGAAATGTGTCATTCTTAGCTTCCTAGCCCCGGTCTTGTTGCCGATTGCTCAGGCGGAATTCGAAAGCGAAGGTTGGCTGTGGGAAGCGCCGATTGAATCGGAGGGGATCGCGGCAGGATTTGTGCGGATGGAGTTGACGCTCGATGTCCTGGATCAGAGCCAGCGCTCCTTGCACGACCTACGCATTCTGGACGAGACGGAGGCGCTTGTCCCCCACGTTATTTTCAGGCCGCCCGTTCGCGAGTACAGCCAGACGTGGAACCCCGTGCAACTCATAAACCGAACCTATCAAGAGGGAGAACATGCGCGGGTGACCTTGGATTTTGGGGAGCGCACGCTGAAGAACCATGTGCGTGTACGCGTCCCAGGCGATAACTACCGACGCTACGCAGTATTGGAAGGGAGTGAGACAGGGGGGGGTTGGGAAACTGTGGATACCACATGGTTGTTTCGAATCGCGATAAACGGTCTTGTTGTTGACGCGGAAACGTTTAGCTTTCCAGCCAATGATTTCCGATACCTTCGGCTGACGGTATTCAACATGGAAGATGAAATGGGCCGCATTGAGATTGCGGCGGTTGAAACGTCGCACGCTGAAGTGGGTGAGTCGGAACGTGTGGAGATCGAAGCCGCCGCGCGAACCGTTGAGCCGGAGGAAGATGAGCAGGACCAGACGATTTTTGACATCGACTTAGGAAACCGCAACCTACCGATTGCGGAGTTACAGATGGCGGTATCGACGCCGTATTTCTATCGGGCCTACGAATTGTCGGGTCGCGACACGGAGATTTTGGAGGATCGTCGGAAAACCGAAACGGGCTGGGATGTGGTTGAGCGTGATGCACCCTGGCGTGTCGTTCGCCGGGGCGTTCTCTACCGAATTCAGCAAGGCGAGACCTCCGACGAGCGCCTCTCGATCAAGAACCCCTTTCCGCCCTACCGCTATCTTCGGTTACGCGTGTTCAACGGAGACGATTCCCCGTTGGGGTACTCCGCCAGCGATATTTCCGCGACGCGGCGCAGCCTGAGCAGTCTGGTTTTCGAGAACGACCCGCTGCATCAATACCGCCTGCTCTTCGGGAACGAGAAAGCGGCGCCGCCGAACTACGATTTGGCGCATTCCGTGGAAAACGTCGCGGCGACAAATGCTCCCGCGGTGACCGTATTACCTGGCATCGCGATCGACGTTATCCCGGATCGTGCGCCGTGGAGCGAGCGCTATTCTTGGGCTATCTGGGTAGTCCTTATCGGGTCCGTCGGTGTGGTTGTCGGGCTGATTGCGCGGAATATGGGGCAACTACGGCCACAGTAATCAGCGGGCGAACTTCGACTAGGCTTGAATCTACTTCTTCAAGATTCCGCCGCCGCCCGTCGTGACGTAGATGCCTTGTAGGTTCATCTTCAACTCATCCTTATTGTCCGAGGCCTCCATCGCGTCCGCTTCCGTAATAAGCTCTTGTTCCACGAGCGCCACGAGACTCATGTTGAAGGTCTGCATGAACTCCCCCTTCCCAGCCATGACGGCACCGGGGATCTGTTTCAGGTTGTTCTCCCGGATTAACGCCTGGATTCCCGGGTTGTTAAACATAATTTCCACCGCAGGAATTCGTCCGGCGCCGTCCGCCGCCACGACAAGGCGCTGCGAAAGAATGGCCCGAAGCTGGAACGCCAGGTTTGTGCGAACCTGCTGATGTTGGACCGGCGGAAACAAATCGACGATGCGGTCAATGGTCAACATGACGTTCGTCGTATGGAGCGTACTGAACACTAAGTGGCCCGTCTCCGAGGCGTGCATGGCCGCCTCGAACGTTTCAATATCCCGCATCTCTCCGATCATAATGACATCCGGATCTTCACGCATCATGGCGCGCAAGGCCGTCTTAAAGTCATCCGTGTCCAGCCCGATCTCGCGTTGTGTGATACTGGCCTTGATATCTTGGTGAACAAACTCAATGGGATCCTCCAGCGTCACGATATGTTCCCGTCTCGACTGGTTGATGATATTGATAATCGACGCGAGCGACGTGGATTTACCGCTACCCGTCGTTCCCGTCACGAGCACCATCCCGCGCCGGATCTCCGCGATTTTCTCGACCGCATTGGCGGGAAGATTCAGACCACGGAAATCGGGTATCTTCCCCTTAACGTGACGAAGAATCATGCCGATTGTGCCCCGCTGCTTGAGTACGTTAACGCGGAAACGACCGACCCCGTCCATGTTCAGCGCCAAGTCGTCATCCCCCTTTTCCATGAAGCGACTCTTCTCCTCGGGCGTCATCATGATGTCAAGGAACTCAAGCATATGCTCTTGCGTCAGTGGAACCTCACCCGCAAAACGACAAGACCCGTCCACCCGTATCACGGGAGGGCGCTCTACCTTTAGGTGAATATCCGAAGCACCTATGCCTATCGCGTACTCCAAAATTCCGCGCAGATTAAGCGCTCGATTACCATGTTTCGCTTCCGCTATCATCTCCGGGGCCATGGGATGTCTCCATTTCCTGTGCAAGGTGAACGTGCCGTTTGAATCCGGTTCGCCCTAATATAGCAGAATTCTGGCAGTGATTCAGGCATTTCTCTGCCAACAAAGAGACCCCCGAATCAGGATTGTGCTACCATCAGCACAAAGCATAAGAAGAAAGGGTAGTAATGTATGAATGCAACAACCGCGCAAGAAAAAGTAAGCCGATTACCCGTTTTTGAAGGACTTTCAGACGAGATTCGCTCTCAGGTTGGAAATGCCCTCGTTGACGTGTCGGATATGTACCGCTACTCGGATAACGAAACGCTCATTCACGAAGGCTATCTCGCCTTTGATACTGGATTCGTATTGCTTGAGGGAGGCGCTGAGGTCGATAACGAACGTGGTCCTTCCACGCCCGTACCATCACCAGCCCTCCTTGGAGAGATGTCTCAATTCACTGCAGGTGACCGGCGCTCGGCGACCATTCATGCAAAAGGGGCGTGTGTCGCGCTGCAATTTTCATGGGGCGACCTGTACGCGCATGTCAAGGATCTCATGTCGGCAGAGAACATACGCGTCTTCCAGGACGCCGTCGAGAAACAGGTGTGGAACCGCTTCGAACACAAAGAAATTCTGAACATCGGCATGCTTGCGGACCTGACCCCTGAGTTGAAGGAAAAGGTCTGCCGTCCCTTTCCTTCGATCTCGGAACGCCATCACGTTGCGGGTGTCGATATTCTCTTTAACGCAGGCGGACGCTGCCAGTCGATCGGTTACTTGCTGGTAGCGGGACAAATTAATATTTTTCGACAGCACCACAATGAAACGATCGTTGCAGCGCCAAACATCATCGGTATATTTCCGCGCAAAGGCGAGAAAGGCACCGAGTGGAGCGCTACGGCCATGCCCGTTGGAGAGGCGGAAGTCCTCCAGTTTTCCTGGGATGAATACTCCGACGCGTTGGTGGACCGCCTTACCAGAGAGGAACAGGTGGCCTTTATCGGTTCGATCAAGGCGAACCAAAAGAAGCATTTCTGGCACTGACACAACGCGACGCCGCCGACGCTGTCCTTCGCTTCATCACCACGAAGGATACAAAAATCGCTCCGTGCGTTCCCGTTACCACGCACCGCCGTGGAAACGTTTAGGAATTCGACCGCAATAGCTCCGGATCCCTTATGAAAAGAACTAAACGTGATCACCATCGCGCAAGCTGGTCTTTTTCTACCCATACTCTTCGCGGTCCCTCTACTCATGGCGACACCCTGACGAGAACTTCCAGGATATAGGACTCCATTCCATAAGATCGTTGAAGAGTTAATTCGGCTGGTTGACTGAGCGATCGCCACCTGATACCATATGCGCTCAGTCGCGAGCATGTCTCGCATACGAATATAGTGTCGCGGGGTGGAGCAGTCTGGTAGCTCGTTGGGCTCATAACCCAAAGGTCGTAGGTTCGAATCCTACCCCCGCTACCATGTTGATTCAGAAGGACTTGCAGAATTGCAGGTCCTTCTTTTTTTGTCCAAAAACCGGTCATATGTACAGTCAGATGTACAGTCGAATTCGCGCCGGAGCGGAGAAACGAAAGGAGGACAGTCGGGCTTTTGCCCATCGCGGGCGTTCCAACGGTCTATCAGACCAAGGAGGCTCGACATGGCTGGACTCATCAAACGCGGCAAGTTTTATTCGGCGACGTACAAGATCGGAGGCAAGGAGTACCGCCGCGCCCTCCGCACCACTTCGTACCGGGTGGCCAAGGAACGGCTCCTGCAACTGGAGCAAACCCTTCTACGGGGCGAAGACAGCGCAAAGCCCACCCGGACCCCCCTGCCCCAAATTCTCGAAGACTATGTTCTTCACATGGAACAGGGGCGAACGAAAAATGCCGTGCGCGTGGAACGCTGGTACCTGCGCGATATCTTCGGTCCCGTCTGCCCCGCGCTCAAGCAGGCAAAGAAGCGCAAGTCGAAGCGGCGCAAACAGGCGGACAAGACCTTTGTACTGATGCCCCGCATCGAGGTGGCCTATCTCGAAG
>JAPYPO010000235.1 GCA_029937645.1 Candidatus Hydrogenedentota bacterium | reverse complement strand
GGATTCACGTGACCGCTTGAGGCAAAGTAACCCGGGCCATGGCTTCGCGTCGTCATTGCGGAAAGGTATGCTGCGTATTCCATGGGTTGAATTTCCATCGTGACGCCGATTCTTGCAAGGTAATCGACGATCAGTGGAAGCAAATCCATATTCACAACATCCGAAGCACTTACCTGAGTGCGAAAGGAAAAACCGTCAGGGTACCCGGCTTCGGCGAGTAATTCCTTTGCCTTTTCCGGATTGTAAGAAAACAATTCCTGAACGGAGGGCGGCATCTCTTCCAACGGCGTATAGTAGCCTACGAACGCCGGTTTTTGTGGATACGCAAATAGTGCGGCGTTGCCAGCGTAATAGAGTTCGACGATCTCTTCCTGGTTGACTGCCAGATTCAGGGCGCGGCGGACACGCGGGTCATTGAAGGGCTCTTGGTCACAGCGCAATGCAATGAACCTACCGACTGTGCTCAGCCATCGCGTCCATTTCAACTCGGGGGTTGTTTCCTTTAGATGGTGGGCGGATATCCAGTCAATATTTTCCAGAATATCGATCTGTCCAGTCCGCAACGCCGTAAGCCACGTCGCTTTGTCCTTAATCGTGCGCATGATTAGGGTGTCGAGAAAGGGGATTTTGTGCTGGGTTCCGTTCAGAGTTTCGCGATCCCAATAGTCGGGTGTCTTGGCGTAGGTCTGCGAAAAGCCTTCAAGGTACTCAACCAATTGAAAGGGGCCGCTGCCGACTGCGTTTCGCCAGTCTTTCACATCGAAGTTTTCCAACTCGCGGGGAAGAATGCCGGAATAGTATCCGTAGCCAAAGCGATAATCCCATTCGGCGTTGAACTCACTAAATCTGAAGACAACCGTATGATCATCCCGAGCCGTGACGGAATCGATATGATCAAAATAGGTAGGGATGAGTTTCGGGCTTTCGGCTAGGCGTTGATACGAGAAAACGACATCGTCGGCCGTCAGCGCGCGTCGCTTCATAATTCCTGGCTTGGCGGGAAACATGATTCCATGGCGCAAATGCATCACTATCGTCAGCGGATCTTCCCACTCCCACGTTTCAACGATTTCACCGCGGATTGCATCCGCCGGCAGATAGGCTTGCATGGTGAAGGGGTAGGGGCCGCCCTTACGGATGCTTTTGTCGAGGTCCGCAACGAAAAGCTGCTCGAAGTACATCCCTGTATCCTGGTTCTGTTTCCAGTTCCAATCGGCAGTATCCCAGGATAACGGTGACAACATACCGTTGACATTCCACACGTTGAGCGTCCCGCCGTACTGCGGATCCTCCGGCGGAGATGGTTCGTAGGGAGGGATCGTGAGTAGCCCGTGCTCTCCCGCATCCGAGTCCCCGGGCATTCCAGCGAAACTTAGAAGCAGAAATAGGGCGTAGAGCGAGAGCATGGCCAATATGGTTACTATTCCGGTTTTCATCGGAGACCTCGCATTCGTGGATCGAGAAGATCGCGCAACGCGTCACCAAAAATATTCACCGCAAATACCACGACGGTTAGGCAGAGACCGGGAGCCAGGGCAAGCCACGGACCCATATACATATAGGCGCGGCCTGACCCGGCAAGCATGCCGCCCCAGGTTGGCTGCGGCGGGGGGAGACCTAAACCAAGAAAGGAAAGGCCGGCTTCGGAGAGAATCACTGCGCCAACGCGCGTCGTAAAAAGCACGATCAAGACTGGCATAATGTTCGGCAAAATATGCTTCCTCAAAATGTGAAGCGTACCCGCACCGATGGACTGAGCAGCATGCGTGTACATATTCTCTCGTACGGAGATGACGGAGCCGCGCACAATGCGTGAACCGGCGATGCCATACTGCAGGCCGAGAATGGCAACAATCTGCGGAAGCCCCGGGCCGACGATGGAGATGACCACGATCAGCAACACCAGGCCGGGAAAAGTCATCCAGGCGTCGACCATTCTTTGAATGACCATATCGACCCATCCTCCGAGATAGCCTGACAGGACGCCGAGTATGATCGAGACGATGGTTGCCAAGGCTGCTGCGGCAAATCCAACGATCATGGAAAGTTGCGCCCCGATTAGGACCCGCGAGAACACATCGCGCCCGAGGTGATCGGTTCCCATCGGAAACTCCAGCGACGGCGGTTGGAAGCGGCTCAAAATATTGGTGTCATTCTCGGCATGCGGAGCGAGTACATTCGCAAAGACTCCGCACAGAAGGAAGGCCACAAAGACCATACCTCCCGCAGCCCCCAAGGGCTTCTCCCGAAACAAGCGCGCAACGAGATCGGAGAAAGGACCTCTCGATGGTTCTGAACGCTCCGGAGTTTTTTGAGCCGGGCTGGTCATGAAGTCCTCACCTTCGGATCAAGCCAGCCGTAGCTCAGGTCAACGACCAGGTTGATGAACAGTACGCCGATACCAACGACCATGAAAACGCCTGATACCACAGGATAATCACGTTGAAAAACGGCTTCGAGAAGCATCAGTCCGATGCCTGGAATCACAAAAATCTGCTCCATAATCACAGCACCGCCGATCAACATGGGCGCTTGCAGCCCGATCAGCGTCACGATTGGAATCAATCCGTTACGCAGAGCATGTTGCAACACGAGTCTGATCTCGCCCACGCCTTTTGCCCGTGCCGTGCGAATGTAGTCCTGTCGCATCACTTCCAACATCATCGTACGGGTCATCCGCATAGTGACTGCCGAAAGGGATAGTCCCAGAAGAATTGCCGGCACCAGCATATGCTTCAAGTTCTTAATCGGCATTTCGAAGAAGGGTGTGTAGTCAATGTCTGGAGCCCATCGCCACCATACCGCAGGGAACACCATCACCAGCGTCCCCAACCAAAACCCCGGAATCGCCAACATCACCAGCGAGAATGAACGCACCACGTAGTCGCCCAACGTGTCCTGCCGCATTGCCGAGTAGATCCCTATCGGTATCGCCACCGTCAATGCGACCACCAGCGAGAGAAACCCAAGCTCAAACGTCACCGGCAAGCGCGCCGCAAGCTGCTCGGTGACTTTGGTATTGCGCCACAGCGATCTACCCAGATCGCCTCTACAGGCGTTGCCCAGCCATCGGAAATACTGGACGATCATCGGCTGATCCAAACCCAGTGCCGCTTCGACCTTGGCGCGATCCTGCCCAGTGGAAATATCGTTCTGGGACATCATCAGGTCGACGACATCGCCCGGAATAAGTCGAATGGAACAAAACACGATGATGCTGACGAAGAAGAGCGTCGGGATGAGCGCTAAGAGGCGACGGGCAATGTAACTTTGCATAGGGTATGGCTAATCCTGATTTGGCCAATATGCAACAGTCTATCAGATTTTTCCGCGAACTAAAAAGCGAAGAAGCTGACAAACGAATCACGCACAAACAAATTCTTGAAAGGTGGCTCAGCCCTAGCGGGAGCAGGATTCGAAGCGGTGGCTTTTGGGTTATTTGCGTCGTGGGGGAGAGTTCCGCGAGAAGGTGAGACTTTAATGGGTGTGCGTTCGCAGTGAAGACCATGTTGTATCGTGGGGGCTATGGCCTTTGGCACCCTGTATGCGGGGGGGCTTCCAAGCTCCAGAACAAGGTTTGTTTTCGAGACACAGTGGTCAGCCTTGCCGATAAAGGGGTGGCTTTCTATAGAGAAGTGCGTTACTATCCTTCCATAGGCTAGTGAGGGAGCTTTTAACGAGGCCGTCCAAATCGCAGAGGGGTTGGGCTTATGCTTAAGATTTCTGAGGACGTAGTTCGCGAGGCCCTGGATCGGTTTCGCAAGACGGGTGAGCCTATCGGAAAATGTCTCGTGGCCCTGGGGTGGCCTGACGAAGAGAGTGCGCTTCGTGAGTTGGCGGGCTCGCTCGGTGTCCGGTTTCTCAACCTTTCGGAGGAGGAGATTGATCGCTCCGCCGCTTCCGAAATTCCTTCCGAACTCATTCAAAAAGCCGGCGTCATCCCCGTCTCCGTGACCGATGACACCCTTCTCCTCGCCATGAAGAACTCCTTCGATTTTCAGACGGTCGACCACATTGAAATCCTCACTGGAAAGAAGGTCGAACGCGCATTATGCACGGAGAGCGACATGGCCGCGGCCATGCAGACCTACTACGGACACTCCGTAGAGCGCATGATCGAACATTTGGAAGAACCGGGTCGAGAGAAACTATCGGATTCGGACCAGATAGGCCATCTACGCGAGATAGCCAGTGAGCCCACGGTCGTAAATTTAGTCAACCTCACCATAGTCCGCGCCGTTCGCGACCGCGCCAGCGACATCCATATCGAGCCCTTCGCAAACGTAGTCAAGCTGAAATACCGCGTTGACGGCATCCTCCATGAGATGCCGGCCCCGCCCAGGCACCTCATGGACGCCGTAGTCTCTCGCATAAAGATTATGGCGGACATGAACATCGCCGAGCGCTACGTGCCACAAGATGGACATATCGAACTCAAGCTAGAGGGAAGGGAAGTCGATGTTCGCGTCGCCACCGTTCCCACCATGCACGGCGAGAGCGTCGTCATGCGCCTCCTTGATAAAATGACATTCCTGTCGGGGATCGATCAGATCGGCTTCGAGGAAAACACGCTGACGCGGTACAAGAAACTCCTAGAACATCCCCACGGCATAATTCTTATCTGCGGTCCAACGGGGAGCGGCAAGACCAGTACACTCTATGCATCGCTTTCGACTATTTTCACTCCGGAGCGAAAGTTCATCACCATCGAAGACCCGGTTGAATACGAACTCGAGGGCGTTAATCAAATTCCCGTCAGACCAAAGCGAGGATTAACCTTTGCGAACGGGCTGCGCGCCATCGTTCGGCAAGACCCCGACGTGATTTTGGTTGGCGAAATACGCGACACCGAAACAGCCGAGATCGCCATACGCTCGGCGCTCACAGGCCACCTGGTGCTCAGCTCGCTACACACAAACGATGCCCCCGAATCTATCGCCCGCCTGAGTGATATGGGCATTCAGCCCTACCTCATCGCTTCCGCCCTGCGCGGTGTATTGGCCCAGCGGCTCGTACGGAAGGTCTGTGAATTTTGCCGCGAACGCGTCGAGCCCACGGAGGCCGTCATGGCGCAGATACGAGGCGAGCTGGGCGAAGAAGCCGATCCCACCCTTTACGTGGGCAAGGGATGCCCGGAATGCAGCAATACCGGGTATCGCGGGCGCTCGGCCATTATGGAACTCATGACGGTCGATGACGGGATTCACTCCCTAATCTTGAAACAGGCGACCGGTTCCGAGCTCCGCGAGTTCCTCGGGAGCAAATTGAAAACGATGCGTCAAGCCGGCTGGGTCAAGGTAGCGCAAGGGGTTACGACGCCGGAGGAGATCATCCGCGCAACGTACATGGACTAATCGCATGAGGAAGGGAAATATCAATAAACGAGGGCAAATCTCGAATTCCTGCCGGCAAAATGCATATTCCGCTCCAGTACGCGTCTAGCCTTGCGGAAAGAAAATCTCGTACAAATGTCACCAAAAGGGTGGCGGTGGCGTCTATATAGGGGGGGGTATTTCGTTTCTCCCCTCTGAGGTGTGATCTGGATCGTAGAGGCGGATGTTTCCCGAAGGTTGTAACGGATGGGAGGGGCTGTGCCGACGTTTTGGTACAAGGCTTTAGGTCACGAGGCCAGCGCTGCGGAAGGAACCATCGCGGCCTCGAATCGCCGTGAGGCGCTCCAACGCCTGATCGCGAGAGGGCAAAATCCGATTGAGTTGCACGAGCACTCGGATGGGCCAAGCGCCAGTAATGTTCAATTGAGTTTTGGGCGACGCTCCGTACGTTTAGCAACCTTCACCCGCCAACTAGCCACACTTTCGTCCACCGGCTCGCCCATCATAAAGGGTTTGGCCGTCATTTCCGAGCAGACCAAAGATCCAAACGCAAAGCGCGTCCTCATGGATGTCTCAGAAGCGGTCCAAGGCGGAAGCACCTTTGCGGATGCCTTAGCCAAACATCCCCGCGTATTTCCAAATCTTATGACGAACATGGTGCGCGTCGGAGAAATGGGCGGCACGTTGGACGATCAGCTTCTCAAACTGTCCGAACTCTACGAGAATGAAGAGGCGCTGAAGGGCGAAGTGCAAGCGGCATTGGCGTATCCGGCATTGGTATTGCTACTGGGTGTCCTTTCGGCGGTCATACTCGTGGCGTTCTTTATTCCGAGGCTGGAATCCATGTTTGATACAGCCGGGCAAGCGTTGCCGGCACCGACCGTCATTTTGTTGGCGACAAGTCATTTCATAACGGGGCACTATATCGTTCTGATCATTGCCTTGACTCTCGTGGTGTTGGCCGGTCGAAGCGCGTTAAGGAAACCCCAGATTCGACTCGCCTTCGACGGATTTACGTTGCGTGTTCCCTGGTTTGGCACACTCCTGCGGAATATGGAGATTGCCCGATTTACGCGGCTGCTTGGTACGCTCACGCAAGCCGGCGTATCGATAGTCGAGGCCCTGGGAATCGTCCAGCCCGTGATTCAAAACAAAGCCGTCGCGGAAACCGTTCGCCAGATGATCACGCGTATCAGTAGCGGAGACCGATTGGCCGATCTGATGAGGGAATCGAATATC
>JAPYPO010000791.1 GCA_029937645.1 Candidatus Hydrogenedentota bacterium | reverse complement strand
AAGTACGCCAATGAGCGGATCGTGTTTGACAGGCCCATTGGTCAGAACCAGGGCATCCAGTTCCCGCTCGCGGATTCATATTCGAAATTAGAAGTCGCCGATCTCATGATTCAAAAGGGGGCCTGGCTCTATGACCAAGGGCTCCCCTGCGGCGCGGAGTCGAACATCGCAAAGGTCCGCGCCGGTGCCGACGGTTTTGAAGCGTGTGACGCTGCCCTGCAAACTCACGGCGGGATGGGATATGCGAAGGAGTACCATGTCGAGCGCTTGTGGCGGGAGATCCGGCTGTATAAATTGGCCCCGGTCTCTCAGGAAATGGCGCTGAATTACATCGGCCAGCATGTATTAGGTCTGCCGAAGTCCTATTAGAGGCCGTTCTATTTACCCTCCGCAGACTCGTCTAGCTTTAGCGATACGGAATTGATGCAGTAGCGGAGTCCTGTCGGCTGCGGCCCATCCTCGAAGACATGACCCAGGTGCCCTCCACAGCGCGCGCAGAGAACTTCGGTGCGTGCCATGCCGTGCGAGCAATCAGCGTCCTCGTGGACCGACTCCTTCCCCAGCGGGGCGTAGAAACTAGGCCATCCACAACCGGAGTCAAACTTGGTATCCGAATCGAATAGCGCCTCTCCGCATCCGGCGCATGTGTAGGTTCCCGTCGATTTCACGCCATCATACTCTCCGGAAAAGGGCGCCTCGGTGCCTTTATCGCGCAACACTCTATATTGTTCCGGGGTAAGCGCCGCACGCCATTCGTCGTCCGTACGTTCAATCTTGTCGTTCAAAGTTTCGTCCTTCCGTAGTTAAGAATTGTCCGGCCCCTCCCGATCGAACCCTTTCAGCGAAGGGCTCGCTTTGCCGATAACATCCGAGTGCGTTAAGATATGCCCCAATCTCCGTATGGAGCCATGAATTTCGCCAAGCTATTTGGAGTTGGAAATTTCTTGATGTTTTGGAAACGTTCGACCCGGGCCTCTAAGGAAGACGAGAATATTTTTCTGGAACTGGACCCGCTGCTCGATGAGCTGTGGGTGTACATGCGCTATCTTTCCGATCTGAAAGCCGTCTGGCCGAATCTCACAGAGGAACAGCAAAAGGATATCGATAATTCGCCTGTTCAACAAAATCGCTTTCACGAAAAAAGAGCAGAAGAACTGGTCGAAGCGATAGAGCTGCGAACGCTGGAGCTTAAGGCCCACCGCCACACAGCGCTCAAGGGCAAGATCCTAGAGTTTTTGGATGATTGGAAGGATCAGGAGCCCGATATGCTCAAAGTCATTCATGCGATGATGATCCGCGACAGCAGGAAAGCCTAGCCGGCTCTTACTCTTACCCGAGATTACCCATATGGACCCGTCGGCGACCGGAGCCAATGAGATTG
>JAPYPO010000234.1 GCA_029937645.1 Candidatus Hydrogenedentota bacterium | reverse complement strand
TCGAGCCATTGGCCTCGGCCAACACCTTTGTGATGGCGCTGGTCAACGTCGTCTTCCCGTGATCGACGTGGCCAATCGTGCCCACGTTTACGTGGGGCTTCGTTCGTTCAAACTTTTCCTTCGCCATGGTCTTTCTGTCTCCTCGAAATGGGCGTCCCGCTTCTAAGCGGGGCCGCTCTGCCCTCAATCCTTGTGCCCGGACTGTTATAGAATATGTTAAGTGGAGCCCACGAACAGACTCGAACTGTTGACCCCCTCCTTACCATGGAGGTGCTCTACCAACTGAGCTACGCGGGCTCGAAACGCTATATAAGGTTATTATCTCTATAAATAAATGGAGCGGGAAACGGGATTCGAACCCGCGACCCTCAGCTTGGAAGGCTGATGCTCTAGCCAACTGAGCTATTCCCGCCCAAGGTGTTCAACTGTGTGCTGTACTCAATTGTATGGTGGTGGGCGTTGGATTCGAACCAACGTAGGCGTAAGCCAGCGGGTTTACAGCCCGCCCCCTTTAGCCACTCGGGCAGCCCACCAAAAAGTCATTTCTAGCCAGAATAACGGGCTACTTCCGCGTTATCTCAGCTAGACTGGAGCTGGCGAAGGGAGTCGAACCCCCGACCTGCTGATTACAAGTCAGCTGCTCTACCAACTGAGCTACGCCAGCGAAAATTACGTATATATCCAGCCAGGAGCTTTCCAAAATTCCGAAAAACTTCAGGCTGCGGTGTGTCTCTAAAAGCCAACCGCCGCCCCGAAGGCGGCGGTCAGCACCGAATAATAGCAAACGCCCCGGCGGGTGTCAAGGAAACGAAGGCCGGCAATGAAGGCAAAAGTGTTGTCCGGTTGATCGCTCCGGCGAATTCTGTTTCTACATCGGTTGTTGGTGGATTATTCGGGGTGAAATAGGGCTAGTTTTTTGCAGACCCGTCTTACACCGAGACGCCGGTATCGACGAAAGTGTGGGGCGCATGGTTGAGAAATAAGCTTCGGCGGGGATTCTAGGAGTAGAATCATGTGACAGGAGGGGCAGCTCTAAATGGTCGACTCGGAAACTGGGGAATTTAATCGTTGGGCGCGTTCGCGCGACGCAAAGGCCTTTCAGGCGCTTGTCTCCCGTCACGCGCCCATGGTCTATGCGACGTGTCGGCGCGTACTGGGCGATCCGGTCGAAGCCGAGGATGTGGCGCAGGAAACGTTTGAGGCGCTTGTAAAGGCGGGCCGGGAACCCGGACACCGCTTGGGGCCCTGGCTGCACCGGGTGGCGACGAATCTGGCGTTGAAGCGTATTCGAAGCAGCCAGCGCCGTGTCCGGCGAGAACGAACCTATACGGAGCGATTGAATCCGATGGCGGAGCATTCGTGGGATGACCTCTATGAACATGTTGATGTGGCGGTGAAAGAATTGCCCGCGCTCCAGCGCGATGCGGTGGTCGCCCATTTTCTACAAGGCCGCGCGCAGGCCGACATTGCGCGAGACTTGGGGGTCAGCCCGCAGGCGGTGTCGAAACGCATTCGACAGGGTCTCGACGCCGTTGCGGATTCCCTGAAAAAACGCGGCGTGACGGTTAGCGCGGTTCCTCTCGGCGAGTTGCTTACTGCCCATGTGGCGAAGGTGGAGCCGATTCCGTCGACCCTCTTGGCCTCGCTGGGGAAATTGTCTCTGTCGCAATCAGGTGGCGCGTCGGCTATCTTGAGCTTCATGCCGCAATGAGGACATATGTTCTCGAATGTGAGTTCCGACGTGTTGTCTTGCTCTACAAGCGTTTCACGTGACAATTCCAAAGGGGTTTGATCAGTAAAGATATGGTAGGCGACAATCACGGCTCCCGCGCTCATCATCAGAGCATGTAGAATTACAACATACTCCCCAACCGACAGCGCTGTAGTCAGCATACTACCCGAGAGAAAGAGCGTCAGAGCAGTCGTGAGAATGGCGACCGTTTTCTTTTGGGAAGGTGCTATAAGACAACTGATATAGACAAAAACGCAACCCATTAGCCCGTTCGCGGCTGTTGGTATGACCCAGTCGAAGATCATCACTCCACGTAAAGAATCACGATCCACCATCCAAATCGTAACTCGATTTACCAGGAGATAGATCGGATAAGTCACGAGCGAGCAAGCCAAACCGCAAGGCAGTGCCACGATCCAACGAATAACAAACATCACCGGACTGGCATATCGGTCATCTTCCATCGTCCCGACTCCTAATACCCGATCAGGGTTTTCGAGCTAATTGTCAATTCGCCACTCTCAAAGTCCCCTACAAATTAACCTTATATTCTAGTGTACCCAGTATATAGTAGGTATTGCTTCTTTCCTAGCTGCCGGAACTATCGTCGGCTTTTTTCATGATTCTGCGGTTCCGATAGGCGATGAAATCCACCACTTCCCCCTTCGGCGCTACGTTCGACCAAACCTTCGACCCGTCGGGTCGGATCATTACCTGTAGACCTGACTCTTCCATTGCTTTGTCGAACAGTAAAATGAACTCTCCCGCTGTCATTTAATTCTCCTAGAAAACTTTTTTTGCGTTGGCGACAAATTCTCGGGTATTCTGCGATGCGCAAATCTTTAAGCATTGATATCTCTAACTACCCTGTCTCCGGGCGCTCAATCTTTCCCGCCAGCTCCGACAATTGATCGAAGTTTATAGTTCCTTTCCGTATCTTTGTCGCCGTGTCCCTCAAGAACTTCAAGGCGTCCAAGGCCCGGTGAAGTTCCTCCGCCGTCAGCGGCAAGTACGATATGGCATAGCGCATCGAAAACGCAGCGCTATCGACCAGGATCTGATTCATTTCTTCCGCGAACAGCGGCCGCGCGACCTTCTCGACAGACTCCTGCGTGTAGCTCGCCAGCTCCGGAGAACATTCGACCGCGAACATAAGACCCGTTATCCGATCCGCTACATTCATGGCTTTGGTCCCCTCAGCGATCTCCTCTCCGGTAATTCCAAAAAGCTGCACAGCCAACTGATTCCCGACAGCCTGAAATGTTTCCTGAATCTCAGCCATAAAGGTCTTCGCAGGCACCTTGTCCTTCAGGCGCTTTTCTAACTTGGATAACTCTCTTTCGCGTTCAAAGGGTGCGAGATTCTCTGCATCCGCCACACGACTCGTGACGCGGTGCAGATGCAAAAGGAGTGCCCCAACATCGGGATGGTCTCTGCCTAGTGCTTTCTCGACAATCGCCACGGCCCGTGTACAGAGCGGTTCGGCGAGTAATGCGTAGTGGCCTTGCGACTCGTAGAGTAAGCCGAGGTTGCACAGCGTCCTTCCCACATTAGGATGGTCTGGCCCGAGCGCCGTATCCATAATCACCAAAGACCGCTTGTAGAGTCGCTCGGCTTCGTCGTATCGACGCTGGGTGTTGTAGAGTCTGGCGAGGTTATTCAAGCTCGTGGCGATCTTTGGATCATCCGGTCCCAACGCCTTCTCTCTTATGGCAAGAGCGCGTTCGTAAAGCGGTTCGGCAAGGCTGTATTGGGCTTGGGCTTGGTAGAGCGCCGCTAGATTGTTAAGGTTTGGAGCCAAATCGGGATGGTCTTGCCCTAACGCCTTCTCGTGAATCGCAATAGCCTGTTTGTACAGTGGCTCGGCCTTTTCGTATTCTCCGTTGGCCGCATGACCCATTGCCAGGTTGTTCAGATTCTTGGCCGCATACGGATGATCTGGCCCGAGTGTTTTCTCTACTATCGTCCGCGCCCGTTCGAGAAGTGGCTCTGCCTGCTCGTCCCGGCCTTGCTTGCTATAAAAGATACCGAGATTGTTTAGGCACTTGCCGACATCCGGATGCTCTGCTCCTAGTGCCTTCTCCGTTACCGCCAAAGCCCGTTCGTACAGCGGCGCGACCAGCTCGTATTGACCCTGATATTCGTACAATACGGCCAGTTTATTTAGGCACAAGGCCAATTCCTCATGATCGGAGTTGGCGTTCTTCTCCGCTTCTTCAAGGGACTTCTTAAAATTGATGGCGACTTGGTCAAGAACGACCCGTCGTGAGGATGACTTATTCATTGTCCGTGCCTTAGGGAGTCGTTGCCTTCCCAATGGATCTGCTGATTAATGGCGTGGATTTCGTCGCGAAGTGTTTCGCGTTCCTCGGGTGTCAGTGTCGCGAACGCTTTGAAGTGCGCAGCAAGTTCGAGTCGCGCTTCGGCCATCCGGGCCTTCGACGCCGCCCATTTCACCGCAAGTGCTTTGATATCAAGTAGTTTCATGTCGAACCTCCGTCTCGATAGGTTCGGTTTGGATTCTTCAATGGCCCGATCAAGCGCTTCATCTCCGTTCCATATGCGCAGCAGGCGGAATGCGATATCAAGCAGCGTGATAGACACAACGATCCCGGCGATTGCTTCCAGGATGTTATCCATTGGCGGATATCGAGGTGGGTGAGGCCGAACAGATTGAGGGATTCGGGGAACTTGAAACTTTGCTTTTGCATGACGTAACTCCATTACCCGGGGGACCATTAACTGGTCGGCAAACCGGGTAAGTGGAATCGCCGTCCAGCGCTTTAGCTGAATTTGGTGAGTCGCCCGCAAGATGCTGTATCAAATCGGCGACGTGTCGCTCCCGAGAACAGTTATTGAGCCCTCGGGACTATCAGTTATGATCTTCGGTTAAACAAAAAAATGCCGCTCTAGCAAAATTCACTAAAGCGGCAATAGCCTAGTACAAATCTGGCGCTTTAGCGGAATTTCTTAAGCGCCCGCAAGCTGAGCTTCAAATCGGCGCTGTCAATATCCTGACAGAATCCATCCTAAATGTCAACCCAATATTTCAGTCGCTTCATTCGGGTATTCTGAAGCCAGTCAATATAATTGAATCAGCATTGCGCTCGCCGTCGATATATTCGACCAGCCATCACGTAAACGTGGAGTAACTAACAATGGCCGAGCCGTCCCCAGGCTCCAGTGAGAGGTTTTAGTATTTGGAATTATCGACTACTCGCACAAGTTGCTCAAGCCGATTCGCGTTGCCGCTCGCGTCCTTGTAGTAACTCCGAGCGTAGTCGTGGTAACTTTCTAGCAGGTCGCCGACGCTCAACCGCTCATCGCGCAGGCGGTTATCGTACTGCGCGTATGGTCAAAATATTCAGCCGAAGTTCAGGGCTCCTGATTCATGGTACATGAGAGAGGTTATCGTGCGGAATTTCAACCGACATGAGCGGCGGCGCGGTCATTCCTCGCCGAGCCGGCAGAATGACTGTACGCGAGAACGACCGCTAACTTTGAAAGTTGATCCTTGTTTTGCTTCCGGTCGACCGGCGTACTTGTTGCCCACAACCCAGTTTCTTCAAGAGTCTTCCGGTTGATTCCATTACTTATTGGGGCCGTAGTCCGGCATCCGGCGGAGCGCCGGGCGCTCGGCACAGGAAGGCAGCGACGGCGCCCGCGAGGCCGAGGATAGCGAGCGCGACGAAGGCGATGGTGTAGGACCCCGTCCGGTCGGAGATGAAGCCGGTGATCGGAGGGGGAACGAAGCCGATCGCGCCGCCGATCAACATTCGGGTGCCGCTCGTCCCGGCGAAAGCGCGGCGCCCGAAGAATTCGGCGAATACGACCGAGATGCTGACATACCCCGCGCCGAAACCGATTCCAATCAAGGTTACGCTGACGTACCGTGCAACGCTTCGACCGCGCGCATATCTACCTGGACGTAAGCGGAAGCATGGACACTGTGCTGCCCTTTGTGTATGGAGCGTTAGTGCCGCTGCTGCCCTACCTGCATAAGCGTGTGCATTTGTTCAGCACAGAGATAACGGACATCCGACCTGAGCAGATCCGCAGGGGTGCGATTAATACAACCTGGGGCACGGAAATCGACTGTGTTACGCGCCACATGCTCGAAAACAAGGTGAAGCGGGCACTGCTCCTCACAGACGGCTGGGTAGGAAAGGTGCCGAAGGAACATGCCACGGAGTTGAGGAAACGAAAAGTGCGGGTGAACACAGTCATTACAGACTTTGGCGAAAACTGTTTCGCGAAGGCCTTTCACGGCAAGTCCTACCGGCTGCCGAAAATCACTGATAAAATTGCGAATCTATGCGAGAACTACGAGATTGAAGGAGAACAATGATGATCACAAAACGATATGAAATCGCGGAACATGTTCTGCCGGGGCACCCGGACAAGATATGTGACGCCGCTGTAGACGGCATCGTGGATTTTATTCGGAGGCGTGACCCGGACGGGCAGTGCGGTCTCGAAGCCGCTTGTGTCTTCGACCGAATTTTTCTTACAGGACGCATCGCCTCACGTGAAGACGTGCTCGATGAACTGAAACCCCAGCTGGAAAAGATGGTTCGCGATACCTATAAGTCCGCGGGATACGGCGAGGACTCCTCTGGATATATCTGGGGACCTGTGCCAGCTGAGATTAGAGTGGACACCGAATTCTGCTTCGGACCCTTCGAGACCGGCGAACGCGAATCGAGGTTCCTCGCCGACGACCAGGCAATCTGTATCGGTTACGCCAATCACCTCGAAGACACGGCACATCTCCCACCGGCTCACTGGCTCGCGACCCGAGTAAAAACCGTCCAGCCATGGCTGTTCAGGTACGACAACATAATCCCG
>JAPYPO010000233.1 GCA_029937645.1 Candidatus Hydrogenedentota bacterium | reverse complement strand
ATCGATGCCGGCGGATCTCAAGATGACTCTTCCAAATGGGAAATCCGGGTTAATCTGAGTTTCTTCCACAATTTGCCCACGGCACCCGGTTCTCGCCTCTGTTCTTATCCCAATTTCCCGCGAAGCGTGTTCGGACTCGCAAGGACGTTGCGGTAATTTCGGTGTCTCTCGATGCAAACCGAGTCCTCAATGACGCGGGTTAGGGAAGCGTAAGCGCCAAGAGGCTGCCCTTCAAATCTTTATCCGAAATCGCGGCGACCAAGTACTGCTTGCCTTCGTGCATATACGTCATCGGAGCGCCGGTGAGGCGACCGAGCGGATTCCCATCCGCGTCATTCAGGCGGAAGTTGCCGATCGTTTCTCCCGTCGCTTTGTTCAGGGCGGTTATGCCCGCGCGATTCCCGGCGATTACCAGCGTCTTCGTCGCCAGCGGATAGGCCCATGAGCCGCTACCGGTTGGCGGAATGTTCAGGCCGCGCAGCTTGGGATGGCCACTCATATCTCCACCACCGACCGGCGCCACCCACGCGTGCGTTCCGGTTTTCAAATCGATGGCGGTGATGGCGGAATAGGGCGGCTTAATCAGCGGAAAACCCGCCGCGCCACGCGCGCCATGATGTTCTACCCTGCGGTAATTCAAGCTGGAGCGATTCGGATCGGGCTTTCCCACTTTGAAAAACTCGACGTAGGCCACCCACGCCACGTAGAGGGTCGAGGATTCCGGGTCCAACGCGGCTCCACCCCAATTGGCCCCACCGCCACCGTTTGGAAGCATGTAAACACCTTTTTCGCTTGGCGGCATAAAAACCGGGGCAAACCCGAATTCCTTAATAGCCTCCAGCGCCGCTTGTTTTATCTCGGGCGTATAATCGATGACGGTTTCTTCAGTGACGCCTACCGTCGCGAAGGGAGGCGGCTTGTTTGGGATCGGCTGCGTCGGTGAAGTCTGTTCGCCTGGAACCGTCGTTTGTGGAACGGGCACCTCGGGGATGGGCCACACCGGTTCGCCCGTCACGCGGTCGAACACATAGCACATACCGGTCTTACTGACCTGGGCCACCGCTTTGATCGCCTTGCCGTCCACCACCACGTCGACCAGATTGGGCGCGCAGGGTAGATCGTAGTCCCAGAGATCGTGATGCACCGTCTGGAAATGCCAGACGCGTTTTCCCGTCGCGGCATCTACGCAGACGAGGCTATTGGCGAAGAGATTGTCTCCTCGGCGGTGGCCGCCGTAATAATCGCTTGTCGGCGCGCCGAAGGGGAGGTACACATAATTGAGATCCTCGTCAGCGCTGATGAGCGACCAGACGTTGGTGTTGCCCGAGTATTTCCACGATTCGTCTTCCCAGGTCTCGACGCCGAATTCGCCCGCTTGCGGGATGGATACAAACTGCCATAGCTTCTCGCCGGTTCGCACGTCGTACGCGCGCACGTCGCCCCGCAAGCCCTCTTTGGTCCGGACGGCATCCCCGATGACGCAGCCGGTGACGATAACATCTCTGCAGATGATGGGTGGCGAGTTGACCTGATGTGACTTGAGGGTGCCTGGCCGGTTGAGCCCTATATACAGGTCTACCCGTCCATCTTCGCCAAAACTGGGAATGGGTTTCCCGGTCTTCGCGTTGAGCGCGATGAGTTTGCTGTCGCCGGTCGCGATGATGATTCGCTCGTCATCGCCGTCGCTCCAATAGGAGACGCCGCGATGAATAAAGCCCATATTCGATGGTCGTCCGGCGCGCCAACTGCCGGTATCGTACTTCCAAATCGTCTCGCCTGTCCCCGCATTAATCGCGGCCACCTGGCTGAACGACGTGCTCGTATACAGAACGCCGTCCACCATGAGCGGCGTCGATTCGAACTTCTCGGGCCGAACCCGCACCCCGTCCATCGCCACGACATCGGCATCGATGGAATCCCACTTCCACGCGATTTTTAAGTCGTTGAAGTTATCGGGCGTAATCTGGTCAAGCGGCGTGTACTTCGTACTGCCCTTGTCCCCGCCATAGGTGGGCCACTGGCCACCGGTCGCGCCTTGCTGTGCGGTGGCCATCGACGTGACGAGACCTGTCAGCACGAGGATCCGCGTCCAGAATGTCATGGAATGATTGCTCATTGTATTGTCTTCCTTTTATTAATTGCCTCAACCTTCGTCAGGAAATCCCTGCAAAAAGTTTTGGCAAATTCGATGTCTGTTGTTGACGATTCAAATCCCCAACGCCGCCGGTTAGGGAAGAGCCAGCGCCACGAGGCTTCCCTTCAAATCTTTGTCGGTTGTCGCGGCGACAATGTATTGTTTGCCCTCATGCATGTAGGTCATCGGACTGCCGGTGACGACGCCGATTGCATTCCCATTCGCGTCGTTCAAACCGAATACACCGATGCGTTTTCCCGTCGTCTTGTCTAGGGCGAGTATGGAGCTTCTCTTCCCTGCGATGACCAGGCTCTTGGTCGCTAGCGGGTGTGTCCACAGAGCGGAGAGTGATAATCCATCACCACCGAATGTTGGCGCGACCCAAACCTGTGTCCCTGTATTGAGGTCGATAGCGATAATCCCACTAGGGGATTTAATCAGTGAGCGACCCTTTGGGCCACTAACGCCATGGTTCTCGACACGGCGGTAATTCAACGTGGATCGATTTGGATCCGGCTTGCCTACCTTAAAGAACTCGACGTAGGATTCGGCGGCCACGTAAAGGATCGACGTTTCAGGGTCGAACGCGGCTCCCGGCCAATTGGCCCCACCGCCGGCCCCTGGCGCCATAAAAACGCCCTTCTCGGTCGGCGGAGTAAAGACGGGCGCAAACCCGTATTCCTTAATAATTTCAAGTGCCTGCTGTTTCAATTCGGGCGCAAAATCAGCGAGGGTTTCTTCGGTGACACCCAAGGTAGAAAAGGGAGGTGGCTTCGTCGGGAAGGGCTGCGTTGGCGACGTCTTTTCGCCCGGCAGCGTGGATTGGGGTACGGGCCTTTCGATGATAGGCCATACCGGTTCCCCCGTCACGCGGTCGAACACATAGCACATACCCGTCTTACTCACCTGGGCTACCGCCTTGATAGGCTTGCCGTCCACCACCACGTCGACAAGATTCGGCGCACAGGGTAGATCGTAGTCCCACAGATCGTGATGGACCGTCTGGAAATGCCAGACGCGTTCACCCGTTTCGACATCCACGCAGACCAGGCTGTTGGCGAACAGGTTGTCTCCTGGACGGTGGCCGCCGTAGTAATCGCTGGTCGCCGCGCCGAAGGGGAGGTACACATAACCGAGATCTTCGTCGGCGCTTATGAGTGACCAGACGTTGGTATTGCCCGAATATTTCCAGGATCCGTCTTCCCACGTCTCGTTGCCGAACTCGCCCTCCTGCGGGATGGAAACAAACTGCCACAGCTTCTCGCCGGTGCGCACGTCGTACGCGCGCACGTCGCCGCGCAAGCCCTCTTTGGTCCTGACCGCGTCACCGATCACACAGCCGGTGATGATCACATCCCGGCAGATGATGGGTGGCGAGTTGACCTGATGTGTCTTGAGCGTAGCTCGCCGGTTGAGGCCTATGAACAAGTCTATCCGGCCATTTTCACCGAAACTGGGAATCGGTTTACCGGTCTTCGCGTTGAGCGCGATGAGTTTGCTGTTGCCGGTCGCGATGATGATGCGCTCGTCATCGCCGTCCCGCCAATAGGACACGCCACGATGGATGAAGCCCATATTCGATGGCCGTCCGTCGCGCCAACTACCGGTATCATATTTCCAAATCGTCTCGCCTGTCCCCGCATTAATCGCGGCCACCTGGCTAAACGACGTACTGGTATACAGAATGCCGTCGATCATTAACGGTGTCGACTCAAACTTCTCGGGCCGAACCCGGACCCCGTCCATCGCCAGAACATCGGCATCGATGGAGTCCCATTTCCAAGCGACTTCCAGGTCGCCGAAGTTGTCGGCGGTAATCTGGTCCAGCGGCGCATACTTTGAACTGCCCTTGTCCCCTCCGTGAGTCGGCCACTGGCCGCCGGTCGTGCCGTGCTGCGCCGCGGCCATCGATGTGATAACTGTTCCCAGCACAAGAATCTGCGCCCATGGAGTCGTGAAATGACTGCTCATTGTATTGTTTTTCCTTGTTATTGAGGGCCTCAACCCGAGTTAAGAAGTTCTGCTAAAAGGTCTTTTCTTATTCAACGATAGTCAAATGTGGGACCGCCGCCCTCGGCGGTCTGTTCCTCGGCCGCGATTCTTCTACGAATGACCGCCGGGGCGGCGGTCCCACATTTGATTCTTTTATTAATTCGTGCGGTCAAGATGGTAAAAAAGTCATCTTCCTTAACTCAACTTCCCGCGTAAACGGTTTGGACTGGCAAGGACGTTACGGTAATTTCGGCGTCTCTCGATGCAAACCAAATCCCCAAGGGCTCGAATTAGGGAAGAGCCAGCGCCACGAGGCTGCCATTCAACTTCTCATCGGTTACTGGGGTGACAATGTATTGTTTGCCCTCATGCATGTAGGTCATCGGACCGCCGGTGACGGAGCCAATCAGCACCCCATTCGCGTCGTTCAAATGACGAATGCCCCTTCGTTTTCCCGTCGACTTGTCCAGGGCGACTATGGCGCCGTTCTTCCCCGCCAGCACTAAACTCTTCGTCGCCAACGGGAATGACCATCCCCATTCCCCCTTACCGCCGTCTGTTGACCCGACCCATGCGTGCGTCCCTTGCTTAAGGTCGATAGCAATGATTCCGGCACGGGATTTAATCAGCCCATGGCCTTTGGGGCCGCGAATTCTGTGGCCGTAGTCGATTCGGTGGTAAGCCAAACTCGACCGGTTCGGATCGGGCTTGCCCACTCTTAGAAATTCGAGTGAGGATATCGCGGCCACATAGAGCATGGACGTTTCGGGGTCCAGCGCGGCTCCACTCCAATTCGCACCGCCACCGCCTGACGGAGCGAAGAAAACGCCCTTCTCGCTTGGCGGCGTAAAGATGGGGGCAAACCCGTATTCCTTAACAATTTCAAGCGCCGCCTTCTTCAATTCGGGGGTATAATCGACGATGGTTTCTTCGGTGACACCCACTACGGAGAAGGACGGTGGCTTCGTCGGGATGGGCTGTGTTGGAGAAGTCTTTTCGCCCGGAACCGTGGATTGGGGCACGGGCGTTTCGATGATAGGCCATACCGGTTCGCCTGTCACGCGATCGAATACGTAGGTGAAGCCCGTCTTACTGACCTGCGCCACCGCCTTGATCGCTTTGCCGTCTACAACCACGTCAACAAGGTTGGGCGCGCTGGCAATATCATAGTCCCAAAGGTCGTGGTGAACCGTTTGGAAATGCCAGACGCGTTTGCCCGTTTCGACATCCACGCAGACGAGGCTGTTGGCATATAGATTATCCCCTGGGCGCTCGCCGCCGTAGTAATCGCTTGTCGGAGCGCCGAAAGGGAGGTACACATAACCCAATTCTTCGTCGGCGCTGATGATCGACCAGACGTTGGTGTTGCCTGAGTATTTCCATGAACCGTCTTCCCAGGTCTCGTTGCCAAACTCGCCCTCTTGCGGGATGGATACAAACTGCCACAGCTTCTCACCGGTACGCACGTCATACGCGCGTACATCACCCCGTGTCGCCTCTCTGGTCCTGACGGCATCGGCAATTACGCAGCCCGTTATGATAACGTCCCGGCAAATCATGGGCGGCGAATTGACCTGATGCTCTTTGAGACGGCCTGGCCGGTTGAGGCCGATAAACAAGTCAACCCGGCCATTTTCACCGAAACTAGAAATGGGCTTGCCGGTCTTCGCATTGAGCGCGATGAGTTTGCTGTTGCCCGTCGCGATGATGATTCGCTCGTCATCGCCGTCCGTCCAATACGACACGCCACGATGAATAAAGCCCATATTCGCCGGGCGTCCGTCGCGCCAACTGCCCGTATCGTATTTCCAAATCGTCTCCCCGGTCCCCGCGTTAATCGCGGCGACTTGGCTGAACGACGTGCTCGTGTACAGGACGCCGTCCACCATCAAAGGCGTGGATTCAAACTTCTCGGGCCGAACCCGGACCCCGTCCATCGCCAAAACATCGGCATCGATGGAATCCCATTTCCAAGCGACTTCCAGGTCGCCGAAGTTGTCGGCGGTAATCTGGTCCAGCGGCGCGTATTTCGTACTGCCCTTGTCCCCTCCGTGAGTCGGCCACTGGCCGCCCGTCGCGCCCTGCTGCGCCGTGGCTATCGATGTGACAACATTTCCCAGCACGAAAACCCAGGTTGTTATCGAGTTACTGTTCGTCATATTCACCTTCCTTATTCGTTTAGTCGAAACGCGACCAATTCAGCGGACGTTTCGCCTCCATTGCCGGCCGCGACCACTACGTATTGTTTGCCGTCGTGCATGTACGTCATAGGCGTCCCGTGCGGGACTTTGCCCAGCCTGTATTCCCAGAGTTCAACACCATCCGTTTTCGAGAACGCGCGAATGACACCATCGGTACCCGTCTGCATTCTGGTCGTTGGATTTGGGTCCGGCTGAATCATGAAGAGCAGCCCCTTCGTCAACACCCCGCCGCCATTTGACATTACCCGACATTTCCCATATGGATGCCCGTGACCACCACGGGCACGTTATTGAGC
>JAPYPO010000232.1 GCA_029937645.1 Candidatus Hydrogenedentota bacterium | reverse complement strand
GGTATGAAACCGCCACTTAAATTTTCCCGTGCGCACGTCATAGGCGCGAATGTGACCTGGCGCGCCCCGCTGCATCCGTACCCCGTCGTTGACAAGCGAACTGACGATGATCGTGTCTTTGATGACGAGCGTGGGGACATTGTGGCTAACATTATTTCCTTTGAGTTCCTGGCCTAAGTCGTTCCGGAGATCCACCCAGCCCCCATCCCCGAAATCTGGGTCGGGCTTGCCCGTCTTCGCATCAAGCGAGATGAGCTGACGCCCGTTCGTGGCGATGATGATGCGCTCCTCCACGCCATCGGTCCAATACTCGACGCCCCGGTGCTGAAACCGGCCATGAGCGCCCCATCCTCTCGTGTAGCTCTCCGGATTGTGTACCCAAAGTGTGTCGCCGGTCCGAATATCGAACGCGGCTACCTGCGACAAACTCGTCGAGATGTATGCAACCCCATCTATCACGATGGGCGTGGCTACCAGGTTGAATGGCCGATATTTTTTCTTGGCCTCTCCTAACGCTTCATCCGGCGATGTCCAGCGCCACAAGACCTTCAGATCGCCGACATTGTCCGCGTTAATCTGATCGAGCGCCGAATATTTCGTGGAGCCGAAGTCTCCGCCGTAGTGGGGCCAGTTTCCGTCGGGCGCGCCGTATTGCGCCCAGGCTAGGCTGGACATCAGCGTGAAGATCGCTGTCAATTGAACGATAAAGTTACGCCTGATCATAGTTCACTCCAAGTAGTTGTCCGAAGGGATTTATTGCGATAGTAAGAGGTACCCGGTCTAGCACGGCTTTCAACCGGGCTAAACTGGGCCGAATAAATTTACGCTTTCGGACGGAGAGATTGCCGTTATGCCAGCAGTTCCTTCATGACCTTTCCATGGACATCGGTCAATCGGAAATACCGGCCTTGGTACCTGTAATTAAGGCGTTCATGATCAAAACCCAATTGATTCAGAATGGTTGCCTGCAAGTCGTGGACATGCATCGGATTCTCCACGATATTGTACGAGAAATCGTCGGTCTCGCCGTACGTCATGCCGGGCTTGATACCGCCGCCCGCCATGAATATCGTGAAATTTTTCGGGTGGTGGTCGCGGCCATAATTCGTTGGCGTCAGGGTTCCCTGGCTGTAGATGGTGCGGCCGAATTCGCCGCCCCAAATCACCAGGGTCTCGTCGAGCATCCCGCGCTGTTTCAAATCCTTGATGAGCGCCGCAGTTGCCTGGTCAGTATCCTTGCATTGGCCCGGCAACTGCACCGGCACCGAGCCATGCTGGTCCCAGCCCCGGTGGTAGAGTTGAATGAATCGTACACCCCGTTCGGCCAACCGCCGCGCCAGCAGACAGTTCGCCGCATAGGTGCCCCGAGTACGGGAATCTTCGCCGTAGGCCTCGAAGGTGCTATCCGGCTCCTGCGAGAGATCGGTCAACTCGGGCACCGAGGTCTGCATCCGGAATGCCAATTCGTATTGAGCGATACGCGTCACCGTTTCCGGATCTTGATAGGTGTCGTAGTTCGCTTGATTGACCGCGGCGATATCGTCGAGCATTCTGCGGCGTAACGACGGGGTGACCCCTGGAGAATTTGAAAGGAACAATATCGGATCGCCCGAGCCGCGGAACTTGACGCCTTGATACACCGTTGGCAGGAAGCCGCTGCCCCACAGCCGGTCGTATAGAGGCTGGCAGTTTGGATTGCCGCTGCCATTGGAACTCAACGCCACAAACGACGGGAGATTTCGGTTTGTGGAGCCTAGCCCATACGAGACCCATGCGCCCATGCTCGGGCGCCCCGCAATCTGAGAGCCCGTCTGAAAGAAGGTAATGGCTGGGTCATGATTAATTGCTTCCGTGTGCATGGTCTTCACGATGCACAACTCGTCGGCGATACCGGCGATATGCGGCAGCAACTCCGAGAACCATGCGCCGCTCTGGCCGTGTTGAGCAAACTTAAAAATCGAGGGCGCGACGGGAAAGCGATCCTGTCCCGACGTCATGCCGGTCAGGCGTTGGCCCATCCGTATAGAGGCGGGCAATTCCTTGTCGTACATCTCCTTCATCTGGGGTTTGTAGTCGAACAAGTCCAGCTGTGACGGCGCACCGGATTGATGCAGATAGATCACCCGCTTGGCCTTGGGCGCGAAATGGGGCGCTTTGACCTGGAAGGGATCGTCGGTAGGCGCGGCGGACGCGTCGCCACTTAGCATCGAGGCCAGCGCAGCGGTGCCGATTCCCGTTGCACAACGGCCAAAGAACTGGCGGCGATTGATGTGTAGATTATGTTCGAGTGAAGGGTCCATAACTCTATTCCCGTGTAATGTATTCGTCAAGATTCAGAATGACCGACGCGAGCATGGTATAGGCGGCAAGCTCCGTCTTTTCGATGGAATGATCCGGTGTGGAGTCGCCGATTTCGACAAAATCCTTCGCGTTTTCCGGATACGCATTGAAATGCAAGCGGTAATCTCTTAATCCTTTGGCGAGGATCTCGCTCTTTATGGAACCTGGGTCGCGGGCCAGCGCAATGGAATACCCGTAGCGAACCCGGTCCATGGGTTGCGGGCCGCCTTCGTGGATCATGCGTTGCGCCAAGTGGCGCGCGGCCTCGACAAAGGTCGGGTCGTTTAACAGGGCAAGGGCCTGCATCGGGGTATTGGTAACCTCGGTACGGACCACGCATCGCTCCCGGTCCGCAGAACCAAATATTTTCATGCGTGGGGGAGGGATTGTCCGTTTCCAGAATGTGTAAAGCCCTCTGCGGTACAGCTTGCCGCCTGTGCCGGGCTTGTAGTAATTCGTCGAGAACATATCCATGTTGGTAAAGGTAAGAGCCGACCACATCTTCGGGGGCTGATACGGCATCACCGATGGGCCACCCAACTGCGTATTCAACAATCCGCTTACGCGTAGAGCCTGGTCGCGTAGCATTTCCGCTGACAATCTCAGTCTCGGCGCGCGCGCGAGTAAGATATTCTCCGGGTCGTTCTCAAGATGGCCGTCCGTCACCTTTGAGCTTTGCCGATAAGACGCGCTCATGAGAATACGCTTTTGCATCGCTTTCGTATCCCACCCTGATTCGATGAACTCAAGGGCGAGCCAGTCGAGCAGTTCGGGATGGGAAGGCGGAGAGCCCTGCGTCCCAAAATCCTCGGTCGTCTTTACGAGGCCCCGGCCAAAGTGGATCTGCCAAAGTTGGTTCACGCGTACCCTCGCCGTAAGCGGGTGCTTGGGATCGGTGAGCCACTGCGCCAGCCCGAGGCGGTTCCTTGGCAGCGACTCGTCCATTTCGCCCAACGCTGTGGGAACACTTGCATGAAGTACCTTCGATGTATCAGGCTTATCATAAGCGCCACGATTCAGCAGATAGGTGTCGCGGGGCTCGTCCATGTCTTCCATCACCATCGTGGTATCGATGCCGGCATTCAGGGTTTGGAGTTCCTCTTCGAGCGACTCCAACGCATGCCTCTCTTCGGCCCATTCGGCGTCTTGCATTCGAAAACGGTTTCGCAACGCGTCTCTATCTTCGGCGCTTCGGTGATTGTGGGGGGTGGCTATGCGCTCCTTGAGCGCTACCAGCCCTTCGCCGCCGTCGTCGTAGGCGCGGAAAAGGAAGTCGTTGGAGCCGGAGTAGCTGACCGCCTTGATCAGCAACTCGTGATCGCCTTTCGAAAGTGGCAGGGACAAGATTGATTCTTGTTCTTCGTCAGGAAGGCGGCGCGTTTCCTTGGAGTGCATCAGGCTTCCATCGAGCCAGACTTTGACCCCGCCGTTGCCGTCGAGCAAGAAATTGAGGCTCGTGTCCGCGTGTGCGTGAACCGTCTGATACACGTAATGAACGGAATCGGGCTGGGCCTTGAGCGCAAACGTGTCGCCGTCCGCGAAGTCCGGACGCTCCTTCCATTTGAGATCGTCGACATAGGTGCGCTCGGGATCAAACCCTTCTTCAGGTGGCAAGACAACGCCAAAACCATTGATGCCCGGATCCTGTTTAATGCTACCTAGGTATTTCCAAGTGCCGAGTGTGGGTTTTGCCCAGCGAGAGAACGTATCAGATTCAGAAAGCGATTCGTCCGATGGCGTTCCGGTTATCGCTTGCGAGTTTTCGGTCGCCCGCGCTGTCCGAATCTGTTTCCAATCCAATTCGGCGAAGGTTTCGGCGAGGCCCTCTTCCCACGCGCGCTGTAACCGATCCAAACGTTCATCGGGACTATTGAGTTGTTTCTCGACCTGCGCAATCTGCTCGCCCAGCAACCAAGCCTGTGCCGTCTCTTTTCGCGTAGGCACCAGGGTAAAGGGTCTTTCATTACCCGCACGGCGGCCCATTCCTTCCTCAGACAGACGATTGAAGAAATCGTAGAGTTCGTAGAACTCCGTCTGGGAAATCGGGTCAAACTTATGTTCGTGGCATCGTGCGCACTCCATCGTCAGGCCCATCCACGTGGTGCTCGTCGTGACGACACGGTCTACGACATACTCAACGGCAAACTCTTCGGGGATAATGCCGCTCTCGCCATTGATTCGATGATTACGATTGAAGCCCGTCGCGATCTTCTGGGACAGCGTCGCATTCGGAAGCAGATCGCCCGCGAGTTGTTCGATGGTGAATTGGTCGAAGGGCATATTGTCGTTAAAGGCGTTGATGACCCAATCACGCCAATGCGACATGAACCGTTTCGGATCTCGCTGATAGCCATCGGTATCCGAGTAGCGCGCCGCGTCGAGCCAAGGAAAGGCCATGCGCTCGCCATAGTGTGGCGAGGCGAGCAAGCGGTCTAGCACCTTTTCATAGGGATTGGCGCTCGTGTCCGAGACAAAGGCATCGGTTTCTTCGCGCGTCGGAGGGAGCCCAGTCAGGTCCAACGAAGCGCGGCGAATCAACGTGGCTCTGTCTGCCCCTTCGTTTGGCTTCAGTCCGGCTTCATCAAGGCGACCGAGGATGTAGGTGTCGATTTCATTTCCCCCCCACGCGTCATTCGATACGGGCGGGAGCGATGACTTCGTCGGCGGAACGAAGGCCCAATGGCCTTGCCATACCGCGCCTTCTTCGATCCAGCGCCGTATAAGATCAATTTCCGCTGGAGAGAGTTTGAGGTGGAAGTCGGACGGCGGCATGCGTTCATCGTCGTCGTCATGCGTGATGCGGTAATAGAGTTCGCTTTTCTCCAAATTTCCCGGCGCGACGATTTCCTCGCCCAATTCGGTCTTTCCGAAGAGGCCTTCCTCGGTGTCGAATCGCATGTCCTGCTTGCGCTTGGCCTCGTCGGGACCATGACAAGCAAAACACTTGTCGGCGATGATGGGCTGGATTTCCCGGCTAAAGCTGACGGAATCCTCCGCTTGGCTCTGCGGGGCGGTAAGCGAGAAGGCGGCGGCGGCGATTGCCGAGGAAAAGATTCGTATCATTTGACTGGGCTTCAATTGCTTACGCTCCTCTGTCGAAATTGTCTATCAGAGTACGGATTTTCCGCCTGGATGTCCAATCTGGATGGTATCGGGATGCCGAGATGTCAATAACCAGGGTCAATCTCCCGAACAGTACCCGCGGTCGCACCCTAGAAGTTGTGAAACGTATAGCAAAGGGTTAGCATGGCGCTGGATTTTTCGAGGTACTCATAGGTTCAATTAAGTAGGTTCAAAATCTTCGACCGCGCCTCTATACGGGAAATCTTGAAAAAGGGGATTCCAGAGCCTGATGAATTCTCACCGGCACAGCCGGTGGCTTAACAACGAGTTAGCGTGAGTCGATATACGACTCAATCAGGTGATCATAGCGGCCAAGATTTAAATCCAAGATTGTCCTGAGACGTACCGGGTCGTACAGATCGCCCCGAATGACCACATCAAGTTTCTTATTGTACTCAGCCAACCCCGGATCTTCGATGCGATTAGCGCCCTGCCCCAATGTGTCAAGGTAGCCCACCGGAATCGTGCGCCGATAATGCCCGATACGCCACCTGCCGCGTACCGGTAGACGCGCCAGCAGCGCGTTCCCCAACGCATACTCGTCAAGGATGTACGCCTCCCGTTCCGCCCCGTAGAAACCCATCATGCCAATATTATGGCTCACGATAATCCCGTATCGGCCAATTTTCGGGCTGAGATACCCCGGCGCAACATCCGGCATGGTTCGCGAATCCTCTGCGGTCAACAGACCCGTGCGACGGTAATAAAACGCCCGCTCATCGGCGACGCCATGCTTGTCAATAATCGTCCTGCGATGGCTCGCTCCGTAGCTGTCCTCGCTCAAGATTGGCGTATAGGGGGAAGCCAGTCCGAGGAGAATCACAACGGCGGCGGAAGGCCACCATGCACTCTTCATGACCCGCCCCGGCGTGCGCGCGATAATGACGGCCGCGCAGAGGACGGCGATCGAAAAGAAACGACCCGCCATAAAGTCGCCGCCTATCTTGACGACATAGGCCAAGTACAGCATCATGCCGAAGGCCAAGGCGTAGCTCTTGCGATCCTTCGACATGAGGGGCAATACGCACCCACAGGCAATCGCCGCAACGCTAAGCATATCGAGCCGCAGCAGATTCAGATAGTAGGTCAACCCTTGCGCGGCCAGCCCCCAGGGCAAACGCATCTAATTGTGCTATATCCTAGGATTTCCTGATCTAGGTGT
>JAPYPO010000790.1 GCA_029937645.1 Candidatus Hydrogenedentota bacterium | reverse complement strand
ATTGGGCCTGGATCACGAACGGCTAAACTACAAGCACCAAGGCAGGTACTTCCGATTAACCGATGTCCACGGCAAGGTAATGAACGACCTTCTAGCGTAGCGGCGATTTCACAGGGAAGAAAGGGGGCCCTCCTAGCGACTTGGCGAATACCAGATTGGCGATGTGTAGGCGCGTTCCTGGGTAATCATTGGGACCTCATCCCGCATTGTAATTCCGAAGCGCTTCGCGTCGTAAGCCGTCCAGCGCGGCGTGGGAATCTCGATCACGCGCGCGTAATAGACGGCCCGCAGCGCGGGGTCGAAATCTGGGTCGCGCCACACCGTGATTAACTCTGAGTTGCCTATGGTGTTCGTCCAGGTAGCGTTGGATACGTCCACGGTATTCCCAACAGGGGGCAGGTGGCCGTCTGTTGTGGGCTGACGCGTGTCGGCGTCGGACCAGGCGACGTCATACACTTTCTCCTAGGTCTTGCCCCCCTTATCGAGCCAGCCCTTAATGATCTGGACGCGATCAAGATTTCCGCTGTAGGGATCCTTGAGCGCGGCAACGAGGAAAGTCGGCGACACGCCTTCTGGCGCGTTGATCAGGTCGCCGCCCATGGGTACGCCCTTGCGGTAGCCGATGCGGCCGGGCGTGCGCTGTTCGCCATCGGCCTTCGTAAAGTCCCAACCTCCGAAGAACCATACGGTCATGCGCGGACCGGTCGTGGCGTACACTTCCTTTCTCTTCATCGCATCGAAAATGGCTTCCCGAGTGTTCTCGGTGGCCCAGACACCTGTGTATCCCGAAGCCGCGAGTTGGTGTCCGACGTATTTCTTGTCGCCGAATTGGCCGATAATGTGCTCCGCACGCTCGGCATGGGGTTCGGCTCCGGCATGTTTACCGAAGAAGTTTTCCTCTTCGGCAGTAGTCAGTGCCGTGTGCGAATCGGTAGCTCCCTGAAGACCAAATTTGTACGGGTTCGTGCCTAGCTTCGCTTCCAGTTTCAAGCCATTCTTGAGCGCTTCACGCGCGTATTCATACTGGAGCATGTCGTCCGTCTTCGGCGCGCTAAGATTTAGATTGCCCTGGTCCCAAGTTTCATAGTCGGCGAATTCATCATTGGACGAGAGAAAGGAATGGGTCTCGCCATCCCCTTTGATTTGGGTCACCTCATAAAGAGGTTCCCAGCGAATGCGGTTCTTGGCGTAATCGCCTGTCAAAGGTTTTCCGCTGTCGGGATTGACCTCCACGGGAAACATGATGCCGTTGGAAAGATTCCCGTTGTGCGGAATCGCGAAAATCTCGCCTCCTGTCGTATCCTCATAGCGCTGCATCCACGTCCAGAGATCTTCGGGCCGAGATTACCCATATGGACCCGTCGGCGACCGGAGCCAATGAGATTGAAGCA